>SLKW01000431.1 GCA_007134405.1 Paracoccaceae bacterium | reverse complement strand
TTGTGCATCGTGCCGAGCGAGCGGGTCAGTTCGTCGGCCAGCGCCCGGGGGTCATCGACATAGGCGTGGTGATAGGTATAGCCCGCGAACAGCTCGTCGGCCCCTTCGCCGGTCAGGACCGCCTTGACGTGGCGCCTGGCCAGCCGCGCGGCAAAGAGCGTCGGGATCGCCGAGCGCACCAGATCCACATCGGCGCTTTCGAGGTGGTAGATCACATGCGCGAGGTTGTCGGCCAGATCCTGGCCGGTGAAGGCGTATTCGTGATGGTTCGATCCGATATGCGCAGCCACTTTGCGCGCAGCGAGCAGGTCGGGCGACCCCTCCGTGCCGACCGCGAAGGTCTTGAGCGGCCCCTTCCCGGCGTCGCGCAGCACCTTCTGCGCGATGGCGGCAATGATCGAACTGTCGAGCCCTCCGGACAGGAAGCTGCCCACCTCGACGTCGGCGACCATCCACTTGGCGACCGCCTCCTCCAGCACGAGGCGCAATTCGCGCGCGGTGCGGTCGATGTCGTGGTCGGGCTCGTGCTTGGCGGCGCCCTGCGGCATGCGGTACCAGGTTCGCCAGCCGTCGCGGCTGTCGTAGAGGCTGCCGGGGGGGATTGCCTCGATCGAATCGACGGGGATGCCGTCAAAGGCCTTCAACTCGGACGCGAAGGCATGCCCGCCGCCCAGCCGCGCAACATAGAGCGGCTTGATCCCCAGCGGGTCGCGCGCCGCGATGATCCGGTCGCGCGTGGCCAGAACGAAAGCGAACATCCCGTCGAGCTTGGCGATCCAGCGCGACCGGCCCGAGCGGAACAGATGCAGGATCGTCTCGCTGTCGCTCGCCGTTTCAAAGGCGCTCTCGCCGAGGATCGCGCGCAGGTCGCGGTGATTGTAGATCTCGCCGTTCGCGACCATGATGTCACCGGTCTGGTAGATCGGCTGCCGCCCATCCTCGGGGCCGATGATGGACAGGCGGCAATGCGCCATGATCACCGGCGCGCCCGGCAGATGCGCCACCTCCACCGCATCGGGGCCGCGGTGGGCGATCTTGTCGATCATCCGCTTGGCCAGCATCTCGTCCGCGACATTCCATAGACAGACGAATCCACACATTTTCGAACCTTTTTTCTGCGCCGTTCAAATCCGCATGCGCGGCACATCGTTCGGGTCGAGCCGCAGTTCGATGAGCAGCGGGCGGTCGCGGGCGGCAATCGCCTCGATCGCGGTGTCCAGTTCCTCGGCCGATTGCACCCGGATCCCCTGCCCGCCCAACGCCGCGGCCACATCGGCGAAGGAGGGCCATTCGAACTGCGACAGGCCCGGATCCATGTCCCGGTCGACAAACTGGATATGCTCAGCGCCATAGGCGCTGTCGTTGCAGACGATCACGATCAGATCGAGGCCCAGGCGGACGGCGGTGTTGAACTCGTTCACGCCCCCCATCATGAAGCCGCCATCGCCAGTGAAATGCACGACCGGGCTGCCGGGGGCGGCGATGCCCGCGCCGATCGCTTCCTGCAGTCCCAGGCCGATCGAGCCGAAATTCGCCGTCACCAGGAAGCGCCGCGGCTCGGGCGCGGAGATGCGGCACCAGACCTCGGTCATGAAACGGCCGCCATCTGTGGTCAGGATCCGCTCTTTCGGAAGCACTTCTTCCAACCGGTCGAGCGCGTGTACGTAGTTGACGTAACCCGCCCCGGCCCGGTCGGCCTCGCCGGCAGGATGGGCTGTAAGCGTCGCCGCGTCCAGCTCCGCGGTGAAGCCGCTGGGCGCGATTTCAGCCTCGTCGAGCCAGTAGACGAAATTGTCGGCGGTCAGTGCCGCATCGGCCACCAGCGCCGCGTCGGGGTGCAGGTTGCGCCCGATCGCGGCAGGATCGTCATTGATCTGCACGATGCGCTTGCCCTTGGTCAGCGCGCCCCGGTCGGTGGTGAAGGTATGAAGACTCGCGCCGAAGGCGATCACGCAATCGGCCTTGGCGATCAGGTCGTAAGCCGCGGGCGTGCTGAGCGTGCCGAAGATGTCCATGTTGTAGGGATGGTCGTTGAACAACCCCTTCGCCTTCAGCGTCGTGGCCAGCGGTGCCTGCAACCGGTCAGCAAGGCGGATCAGCTGCTCGCGCGCCCCGATGGCGCCGCCGCCAGCCAGAACGACCGGCCGCCGGGACGAGGCGATCATGCCAACGGCCTGGTCGAGCCCGTCGCCTTCGGGCACCATCGCTGGCGTGGCGAAAACGGGATAGACGACCTTCCGGTGGGCCACTTCCTGCCACATGAAATCCGCCGGCATGTTGAGCACGATGGGCCGCCGTTCGACCCGGGCGCGGTAGAAGGCGTTGGCGATATCCTCCGCAGTGGTCTGCGGGGCGCGCAACTGCTCGAACCCCGCGCCGGTCACCTTGACGACCTCGCGCTGGTCGATGCTCTGCAGGTTCTGCGGGTTCATAACCGGCGTGTCGCCCGCCAGCAGCACCATCGGGATGTGACCGCGCGCACCCTCGGTCAGGGCGGTGACGCAGTTGGTCAGCCCCGGCCCGTGCGTCACCGTCGCCACCCCCACCTTGCCCGAGACGTGACTATAGGCCAGCGCCATCAGGACCGAACTGCCCTCGAACGCGGCGGGGACGAAGGTGCCGCCGCCCGAGCGCACGTAATGATCGACCATGAAGAGGTTCGCATCGCCCATCAGGCCGAAGAGCGTGTCGATCTCGTGGTCCAGAACGGATTGCGCGATCGACTGGTAGACGTAGGATTTCTTGTCATTCATCTGGCTGAACCATCCGTTTGCGCCCGCGCCCCCAAGCGGGTTTCGCAATCGACGCGGGGACACGTCGGTTGCCTGCCGACTTGACTGCCATGTTCAAGCCGGATCGGGCAGGCGTCAACCCGTCGGGG
>SLKW01000480.1 GCA_007134405.1 Paracoccaceae bacterium | reverse complement strand
GGCATGATCGAGCGGCTGCTGCCCAAGACGCGTCGCTTGCGCCCGACCGACGTGATCGCCCATTTCGAAAGCGTCGTGCTGGGCGAACTGGACCTGCGGCTGGAAACCGCCGCGGCCGCGGAATTTGCGGCCAATACCGGGAACGATCCGGGGTTTCGCGTCCCCCGCCCGATATGGGACCTGTCGGCCCGGTCGGTGATGACGCTGGGCTGGGCCGAGGGCGTGCCGCTGGGAGATAACGCCGCGATCGACGCCCTTGGCGTGGACCGGGCGGAGCTGGGCGAGCGGGTGCTGCGGCTCTTTCTCAGCCACGCGCTGCGTGACGGCTATTTCCATGCCGACATGCATCAGGGCAATCTGAAGGTCGCGCCGAACGGCGACCTGATCGCCTATGATTTCGGCATCATGGGGCAGATCGACGAATACACCCGTCGCGTCTATGCCGAGATCCTGATGGGTTTCATCCGCAAGGATTACCGGCGCGTCGCCGAGGTCCATTTCGAGGCGGGCTACGTGCCGGCCGACCGCGACATCGACGAATTTGCCCGGGCGCTCAGATCGGTGGGCGAACCGATCTTCGGGATGGACGCGACACGGATCTCGATGGCGAAACTGCTGAACTATCTGTTCGAGGTGACCGAGCGCTTTGGAATGCAGACGCGGACCGAGTTGATCCTGTTGCAGCGCACGATGGTCGTGGTCGAGGGGGTATCGCGCTCACTCAACCCATCGATCAACATCTGGAAGGTCGCGCGCCCCGTGGTCGAGGATTACATCAGCCGCAACCTAGGACCCGCCGCCTTCGCCCGCGATCTGGCGCGCGCGGTGCAGGTATTGGCGCGGTTCGGCCCGCATCTGCCGAATGCGATCGAAACGACGCTCGTGCGCGCCCGCGATGGGCGGAGGCCTGTCGTGGTGCCTGTCAGCCGAACCGTGCCTGCGATGTGGTTCACGGCGGGCGTCGCAGCGACCGTAGCCATCGCCGTGATCGTGGCGGCGCTGTTCTAGGCCGCGCGGGCTCGGCCGGGTCTATCCGTCCGCGGGCCGCCGCAGCCCCATAACGGCGACGCTGTCGACCCGCGCGCCGCCCGCGAGCACCAGTTCGATACCGTCCTCTCCACGCCTTGCCTCGGTCACGCGCTGGTAGGCGCCGACCGATCGGGCATCCAGAAGTTCGCCGCCGCGATAGGTCTCGAGCGTGAAGTGATAGGGACCATGCGGCGCCTCGGTCCCGGTCAGCGTCCGCCCGTCCCAGACGATGTCGCGCGTCCCAGGCGCGACCTCGATCGTCTCGACGATGGATCCCGCCGCATTACGGATCAGGATCAACCCGCGTTCCGCTTCCGGCGGTAGCGCCGGATCCAGCGCCACTGGGGTGCCGTCGAACCGCGCGCCCTTGTCGCTCAGCACCTCCATCCCAACCCAGCTGCCAAGATCCGCGAGCCCCATTCGGCCCAGCATGGATTGCAAGAGCTGGTTGGTTTGCGTCTGTTGCTCCACCCCTGAAAACGTCGCCAGCTGGACCGCAAAATCGCTCGATGACATCGGGTTGAGCGGATCCTGGTTCTGCATCTGCACGGTCAGCATCCGCAGGAAAGTCATGTAGTCGGACTGGCCGAAGTTACCGCCCGCCGTCGCGCTGTCGGGCGCAGCGGCACCGGGTCCGGCAGGATTGGCTTGCGGGTTTTGCGAGATTTCCATTGGGCAACCCTTTCAGAGACGCAAGTCGAGGTGATCGCGGCCGATCACCGGGATCGCGGTGCGCGGCGCTTCGCTTTCGTCTGCAGACGCGTACGCAGTATCCGAGGCGTGATGAATTGAATTGGGGTCCGTGCTCTTGCCGCCGGAACGGTCGGTGCCGACGTGCAGCGATAGCTCGCGTTGCGCGATCTGTCGCAATTCCTGCGCCAGCAGGTCGATATGTCTGCGGATCAGGTCCAGGGTTTCGGGCCGCTCCGCGCTGACGCTGAGGGTCATCACGCCATCGACCTCGCGCAGGGCGATTTCCAGCCGGCCCAATTCGGCGGGGGCCAGCGTCATCTCGAATTGACCACGCGCCAACGGGGTGATCCGCGCGCCGATCTGCTGGGCGATTTCCCGCGCCGCCTCGGCACTCGCGAAGTCGGCGGCGCGCAATACGCGCGATCCCGAGACTTCAAAGATCGAAGACGCCGTTGCCGGCTCGCCCAGAGCGAAGCCAAAACCTGAGAGCATGCCATCAATGGACCGCGCAACCTGCCCTTCGGTCGAGCCGAACGTCGAAAACGGCATCTCCGACAGGCGCGCCCTGAGCACGCTTTCGGCCATTGGTGCGGAGGGCGTTTTTGTTGCGGTTGCCGGCATCAAAGCAACTGTCGTTGACGCCTGAACGCTTTCTCTCGGCTTGCTTTCTGGGTCGCCGCGCGTGGACCGTGACGGATGCAAGCCTGTCGCTTCCGGCGTGGCGCGTATCGGGGCGTCGGCCGCGGGTTGCGTTGCGGTTCGGGTTGGGATCGTTCCCTCAGATGCATTTCGTGGAAGCTCCGGTACAGGAGGTTTATCACCCTCGCGCGCCACCGCTTTCGCTTCGCCCGGCGCAATTCCCAAGACGTTTCCACTTTTGACTAGGTTCTTTCGAAGCGACGGTTCCGTTCCGGCCATCTGCTTATCGCCAGAATTCTCGATCGGCGCAGCCCGGTGCGCGAAATCGTCGATTACCGGATGGCCCGACGCCAGCACTGTTTCGTTCCTGCGAACCTCCGCTGGGCTCCGCATGTCGGAGGCGAGGCTGCCTATCATGGCTGCACCGACCTCCGCGCGCGCGTCGCTGGGGTGATCCTCGGACCCATCCCGGCGGAGGGAGGCCTCCGTGTGTGAGGTGATCTCCTGCGCCACCTCGAACT
>SLKW01000403.1 GCA_007134405.1 Paracoccaceae bacterium | reverse complement strand
CAGAAGCGCGCGGCCGTCGCCCAGTTGCGGCGAAAAGCCGCCGAACTGGTGACCGGCATAAGCCATCGCCAGGGGCGCGGCACCATCGGGCATGGCCGACCCGGTGAGCATCGCCATCCCCGCCGGCGACTTCAGAGCATCTGGGTCAAGACCAAGCTCGCGCGCGAGGTCTTCGTTCAGAAGCAGCATCTCGGGCGCGGGTGCGGGCGCCCCTTCGACCGGGATGTAGAGCCCTTCGAGCTCGCGCGCATAGGTGTTGTCAAAATCGATATTCAGCATGGCGCCTCCAGCACCAAAGGTAGGGTGCGAAGGCCGCATCGCCTAGTCCCCAGTCGCAGTTGCCGCGCGCGCCTGTCCCTTGCCGGGCTCAAGCGGACGTTCGCCCTGCCCCGGCTAAGGCACGAAGCGCAGGCTGGCTGTCAGATCCTCGGCAATTCGCTCGAACTCGGCCAAGGGCGCGGCGCCCGGCGGGCGCCGCTCGCTGAAGGTGACCGCAATGCCGTGCAACGTGTCGGTACCGGGCTCCAGAACGACACAGGCCAGGCCGTCGGCGCGGCCGGAATAGTCGGGCGATCGGGTCTGCATCGTGTAGCTGTACCGCACACAAGCGGACGGAAAATCCGCGACTTGCCTGGAGGGCGCGGGCCGCATGGCCGACTGCTGCAGCCCGCCACGGGAGATTTCCGTTTCCACCACCGCACTCGCCCAGACCTGCACCCGGCTGGCGAGGCCGCTACGGTCGCCTGCCGCCACCTGTCTCGAAAGCGCGGTCGCGGCGCGCTCCAGGACCCGTCCTTTAGAAAGCACGGCCAGGCTGTGCTGGGGCGCGAGTGTCCAGGTGCAGACATGCGGCGCTTGCTGAAGCGGCACGCAGCGCGGCGGGCGTTCGTAGGAATACCACGTTTGCGGTTCGGCCGTTCGCGCCTGTGCGCGTGGCATTCCATCCTGTGGGGCCTCGCAGGCAGCGAGCAGCGCCAGCGCCGCAAAACCGGCAAGAACGGGTATGGCGCGCATGAAACTTCCCCTTCCAATTCGGTTGAAACGAAACGTCTAGCCCCCTTCGCCGCTCCTCGCTTCCAGGTCCGGGCGCGGTGGGTCCTCCTGTGGAACGACCACGCCCACGACCGGCCCCATCTGCCGGCCCCAGTCCGAGCGGCCAAGTCCCGGAACATGCAGGCGCGAGACATTGCCGTCGAAATAGAGCGCCTGCGGCGTCTCGAGCGCATCGCGGAACAGCCTGCCGAACTGGTGAAAATTGACCGGCCGGTCGGCGATGGCGAAATAGGCGCGGTCGCCCTCGGGGCTCACTCCGACGCCGTTGCGGATCAGCCGCGAATCCGAATCCGGCAGGAACCGGGGGTGCAGCGCGCCATCTATCACCAGCATCGGCCCGGATTGCGTCGCGTAGCGGCAGGCGGGCGGGTCGGACGCGAAGGCTCGGCTTTCGACGACGGCGAACCCCTCCGCCTGAACGCAAAAGACACCGTTGGGCAGCATGCCGAAATTGCCGGGCCCCGCGGCGGTGACGATCCGCGTCTGCGTCTCCCCCTCCTCGACGTAGAGGCCGACGGGGCGGCGGTCGGGGTGATACATCCCCGCATTCATCGCAAACCCGAGGCCCAGGCCCGCGGCGGCCAGCTCCTCCTCGATCCGCTCGAAACTTCCCAGGGGCGCGCCGTCGGCATCCGACAGGAACAGGCGCAGATCGTCACCCGGACCGGCCTCGCAGATCGTATAGGGGATCTCGTCATGGACGAGCTGCGCACAAAAGCCCATGACGGGGCCGGGCAGCACCGCCAGCGCGGCGGCCAGCGCCTCAGCCGCGCGGGGCATCGTCGTCGGGCGCGTCCAGGTCGGCCTGGACGCGCGGCTCAGCGAAGATGCGGCGCGCCTCGTCCATCCGGTCGAAGGTCCCGTCGAGCGCGAAACGCAACTCTGGCGCGAATTTCAGGTCGAGCCCGCGCGCCACAAGATGCCGCAACTCGGCCTTGTTGCGCCGGAGCGCGGCCAGCGCGGTCTCGGCCCCTTCGCCGCCCAGCGGCATGACGAAGGCGGTCGCCACCTTCAGGTCGGGCGAAGTGCGGACCTCGGACACGGTGATCGAGAAGCCGCTGAGCTCGGCATCATGATGATCGCCGCGCATCAGCACGTCGGACAGCCGCCGGCGGATGACTTCGCCGACGCGAAGCTGCCGCTGCGAGGGGCCCTTGCCCGTGCTGAACCGTCCCTTGGCCATCCTGTCCGCATAGTGCAAAGCCGCGCGCCGCGCAATGCACGCGGATGTGACGCCGGCAGTACTCAGCCGGTGCCGACCGCGCGCCAGAACCGGACCATCAGCGCCACCGCCGCGACCATCAGCCCGACGACCAGACCGAACCACAGCCCCACCCCCTCGAACCCCGCGATGAAGGCCAACGCGTAGCTGACCGGGATGCCGACCAGCCAGTAGCTGACGGCCGCGATCACCATCGGCATCTTCGTGTCCTGGATGCCGCGCAGAAGCCCCATCGCCATCGCCTGCCCGCCATCAGCCAGCTGGAAAAGTGCCGCGACCCACAGAAGCGTCACGCCAAGCGGGATGATTACCGCCCGCTCGGGGTCGTCGGGGGCCAGAAAGATACCGACCATCTGCTCGCCGAAGATGAAATAGACCGCCATCGTGGTCAGCGCGACTAGCATTGACAGGATGACCGAGGCGCGCGCCACCGCGCGCAGCCCCACGATGTCGCGCCGCCCCCGCGCCCGGCCCACCATAACCGTCGCCGCGTTCGAAAGCCCCATATGGACCATGAAGAACATCGCCGTGATCTCGAAGGCGATGGAATGCGCGGCCAGCGCCTGCGCGCCCATCCAGCCCATCATGATCGAGGCGGCGGCGAAAAGCCCGGTCT
>SLKW01000465.1 GCA_007134405.1 Paracoccaceae bacterium | reverse complement strand
CGCACCGGGGTCGAGATGGAGGCGCTCACCGCCGTCTCGGTCGCCGCGCTCACCGTTTACGACATGCTCAAGGCGGTCGAGAAGTCGATGGAGATCGGCGCCATCGCGGTCGAGCGGAAGGAAGGCGGCAAGTCCGGCACCTACACGCGAGAGGGACCGCAATGATCCCGGTCGAAGAGGCGCTCACGCGCGTCTTCGCGCTCTGTCCCCGCCTGCCCACCGAAACCGTGCCGCTCGCCCAGGCCCTGGGCCGGGTGCTGGCCGAACCCGCGCGCGCCCTGCGTGACCAGCCGCCCTTTGCCGCATCGGCCATGGACGGCTACGCGGTCGCGGGCACGCCTGCGCCGGGCGACCGGCTGCGCGTGATCGGCGAAGCCGCCGCCGGCCGCAGCTTCGACGGCCCTGTCGGTCCGGGCGAGGCCGTGCGCATCTTCACCGGCGCCCCGGTCCCCACCGGCGCCACCCGCGTGATTATCCAGGAGGATGCCACCCGCGAAGGCGACTGGATCGCGCTCAAGGGCGGGCTCGACGAGGTGGGCCATATTCGCCCCGCCGGCGGCGACTTTCGCGCGGGTGACGCGCTTTCGGCTCCGCGCCGTCTGCGGCCGTTCGACCTGGCGCTTCTCGCCGCCATGAACCGCGCCGAAATGGTCGTCACACGCCGCCCGGTCGTGGCCCTGATCGCCACGGGCGACGAGCTTGTCATGCCGGGTGAAGACCCGCGCCCCGACCAGATCACCGCGTCGAACACCTTCGCGCTCAAGGCCATGGTCGAGGCCGAGGGGGCGGAAGCGCGAATTCTGCCCATCGCCCGCGACGATGCCGCGCATCTGCGCGCGGTTCTGGAGCTTGCGCGCGGCGCCGATGTCATTGTCACGACCGGCGGCGCCTCGGTGGGCGACCATGATCTCGTCGCGCCGGTCAGCCGCGATCTTGGGGCCGAACCCGCCTTCTGGCGGATCGCCATGCGCCCCGGCAAGCCGCTGATGGCGGCGCGGCTCTTCGATGCGCTGATGCTGGGCCTGCCGGGCAACCCGGTCTCGTCGGTGGTCTGCGGCCATCTGTTCCTTCTGCCCGCCCTGCGCGCCATGCTGGGCCTCGGCGCCTGGCCCGCGCCCACGCGCGAGGCCGCGCTGGCCGAGGAAGTACCTGAAAATGGCCCACGCGCCCATTACATGCGCGCCCGCATCGAACCCGGCGGCCGCATTCGCCCTTTCGCGCAGCAGGATTCCTCGTTGCTGACGGTTCTGGCCGATGCTGACGCGCTGCTTGTCCGTCCGATCCGCGATCCCGCCCGCCCCGAGGGCCATCCGGTGCGCTACATCCCGCTCTGAGGATTGACTTCTGGGCGGAACAAGGGCAGAACCTTCCCGGAACGTTTCTGTCCTGACCTGCCAGGCGCCACGGAAAGGGTGCGATCCATGCTTACGCGCAAGCAGCTGGAACTGCTGGAATTCATCGATGCGCGCATGAAGCGCGACGGCGTGCCGCCCTCGTTCGACGAGATGAAGGAGGCGCTGCAGCTCAGGTCGAAGTCCGGCATCCACCGCCTCATCACCGCGCTCGAGGAGCGGGGCTTCATTCGCCGTCTGCCCCATCGCGCCCGCGCAATCGAGGTGATCCGCATGCCCGAGACCGCGGACCGCCGCTTTGCCCCGCGCGTCATCGAAGGCGGCGCCCGCGCGGCGGCGCCCGCGCCCAGCCCCGCGCCCCCGCCGCGCGGCGCCCTGCCGGTCGAAGCCGCGCATGCGCTGGAACTGCCCGTGATGGGCCGCATCGCCGCCGGCACCCCGATCGAGGCGATTTCCGAAATCTCGCACCATGTCGCTGTGCCCGGCACGATGCTCTCGGGCAAGGGTCGGCACTATGCGCTCGAGGTGCGCGGCGACTCGATGATCGAAGCCGGCATCAACGACGGCGACATCGTCGTGATCCGCGAACAGTCTACCGCCGACAATGGCGATATCGTCGTGGCGCTGGTCGACGGGCAGGAAGCGACGCTCAAGCGCTTCCGCCGCATGCGCGGGATGATCGCACTCGACGCCGCCAACCCGGCCTACGAGACACGCATCCTGCGCGACGACCAGGTGCAGATCCAGGGCCGCCTGGTCGGGCTGATCCGCAGCTATTGATCCCCGGTCGCTGTCCCTGGGGGTTCCGGCGTCGCGACGACGGCAGTCCCGCAAAGCCTTCGTTGCGGTTAACGGCGCCGATTTCATATTTCAGGTCAATAACTTGCCCAGGCGCACAAAATTGTGCACCTGCGCTGCGGTCGTGCTGAGCGGGCGGGTGGGTGACCCGCGACCCTCACTCCCGCCGCTCGGCTTCGATCCCGTAGGGCAGGATACCTCGCCGGTCGGGATCGATCCGCAATTCCTGCTCCAGCGGCGGGACCGAGCGCTGGTGACAGTCCGGGCGCGCGCAGATCCGGCAGGAAATTCCGATCGGCTCGAACGCGGTCGGGTTGTCGAGATCCATGTCGTCGGCATAGGTCAGCACACCCGCATGCTTGATCTCGCACCCCAGCCCGATCGCATAGCGCCGCACGGGCGCCCGGAACGACCCGCCCGGCTTCGAGACATCGCGCGCCAGACAGAAGTACCGCACCCCGTCCGGCGTCTCGGCCAGCTGGCGTAGAAACCGCCCCGGCGTCTCGAACGCCCGGTGCACGTTCCATAGCGGGCAGGCCCCCCCGTAGCGCGCGAACTGCAGCCGCGTCGCCGAATGCCGCTTGGTGATCGTCCCGGCCTGATCCACGCGGACGAAGAAGAACGGCACCCCCTTCGCCCCCGGCCGCTGCAGGGTCGAAAGCCGGTGCGCCACCTGCTCGATCGAGGCCCCGAAGCGGTCGGCCAACTCCTCCAGGTCATGCCGTGTCTCCTGCGCGGCGG
>SLKW01000057.1 GCA_007134405.1 Paracoccaceae bacterium | reverse complement strand
GGCTGGTGCATGTCAGCCAGATCGCGGCCCGGCGTCTGAAGCACCCTTCGGACGCGCTGTAAGAAGGGCGGGAGGTCTAGGTCAAGCTTCTGGGCTTCGACGATCGCGGTAAGGTCCGCCTGGCGATGAAGATGGTCGACCAGGAGACCGGCGAGGAACTGACGCCCGAGAAGGCCGAGGGCTGATCGCCCGACCGCTCGAACAACCAAGGCCCCGGCGTCCCGCGCCGGGGCCTTTTTCTTTCTTGCGCACGCGACCGGCTTTCTTGCGCGCGCGACCGGCCGAATTCCGCATCGGCGCGCCCGGCGTCGCACGATGGCACATGACGCGGGCTCTGGCTGGCGCGGCGTGTATTCCCGCCTTATGCTGCCGGATGATCCGGCACGTTTGGACGAGGGCGGCGCATGAGGGACAAGTACGGGCTCGACGCGATTGACATCCGCATCCTCAGCGCGGTCCAGGCGCATGGCCAGCTGAGCAAGACGAAACTCGCCGAGATCGTCTATCTCTCGCCCACCCCCTGCTTGGAGCGCCTGACGCGGCTGAAGGCGGCCGGCTACATCCGCGGCTACCACGCCGAGATCGCGCTCGACCGGATCGCGGATGTCACACAGGTCATCGTGACCGTCTCGCTGGCCCATCACCGCAAGTTGGATTTCGACAGGTTCGAGACGCGCATCAACGCCACGGACGAAATCACCCGATGCGTCGCGACCGGCGGCGGCATGGACTACGTCATGACCGTCGTCACTCCGAGCCTTGCGGCCTTCCAGGTCCTCATGGACTCGCTGCTTGCCGCCGAACTCGGGATCGAGCGGTACATGACCTACATCGTGACGCGCCAGATCAAGAACGGCGCGCCGAACCTCATGAAACTGGCCGCCGCCCGCAGATGACGCGCGCCCTTTCGGACCGGTCGGGATCCCCAGCCGGCGCACGGGTCCGAACACGACCTGGTGGCCCTTCCTCGCACCAAGGACGCGCCGCGCCGCCGACTGACGCGCCTGCCGCACGTCCTTTGCCAGTCGCCTCGCGCCCGCGCGCCGGACAACCTTGACAGGTGGCCGGGTGAGTGGAAGCATCGCCCCCGTCAGACAGGGAGAAAACAATGCGCAAGACAGCAAAGACAACCGCACTCGTGACGGGCACGGCCCTGGCCGCGGGCGCGCTGGCCAGCCCCGCGCTTGCCGATCTCACCATCGCCTCCTGGGGCGGCTCGTTCCAGGATGCGCAGCGCCTGCTCTATTTCGATCCCTTCGCCCAGGAGCGCGGCATCACCATCACCGAGGACGATTTCGTCGGCGGCATCGGCGGGCTGCGCGCCCAGGTGACCGGCGGCGCGCCGAACTGGAACATCGTCCAGGTCGAGGCGGAGGAACTGACGCTGGGCTGCGAGGAAGGGCTCTTCGTGCCCATCGACTACGACCTCCTCGAATACGGCGAGGACGACTTCATCGAGGGTGCCGCCACCGAATGCGGCGTCGGCACCATCGTCTGGTCCAAGGTCCTGGGTTATGACGCCGACCGGATCGAGGGCGAGACGCCCGAAAGCTGGGCGGATTTCTGGGACCTCGACACCTGGCCGGGCCAGCGCGGCCTGCGCCGCGGCGCGCAGTACAACCTCGAATTCGCGCTGATGGCCGATGGCGTCGCCCCCGACGAGGTCTACGACATGCTGCGCACCGAGGAGGGTGTCGACCGCGCCTTCGAAAAGCTTGGCGAGATCCGCGACAACGTCACCTGGTGGGAAGCCGGCGCGCAGCCGCTGCAGATGCTGGCCTCGGGCGAGGTGGCGCTGACCTCGGTCTACAACGGCCGCGTCACCGGGTCGAACCGCGCCGAGGGCACCAATTTCGCCATTGCCTGGGACGGCAGCATCTACGCCATCGACAGCTGGGTGATCCTCGAAGGCACGCCCGATGTCGAACTGGCGCATGACTTCATCAGCTTCGCCAGCCACCCCGAACGGCAGGCCCGGATGCCCGAGTTCATCGCCTATGGCGCAACCCATGTCGGCGCCGACGAGCATATCCCCGAAGACCTCGCCGCCGACCTGCCGACGACGCCGCGCAACCTCGAGAACGCCATCGAGTTCGACACCGAGTTCTGGGTCGAGAACATCGAGGCGCTGAACGAGCGGTTCGATCGCTGGGCCGCGCGCTGAGGCGGGCCCGGCCATCGCACAGGCCGCCACACTCCCCGGCATGACCGCCCCCGGGCCCGCCACCACGGGCCCGGAGCTGCGCGCCCTCCTGCGCCGGTCGCAGCGCCGCACGGTCCTCGTATCGCTGGCGCTGGTCGCGCCGGCGGTGCTGTTCCTCGCCCTCTTCTTCGTCGTGCCCATCGTGCAGATGCTGACCATGTCGGTCCATGACCGCTCGGTCGCCGAGGGCATGCCCCGCACCGCCGCCGTCATCGGCACCTGGGACCGCGACGGCCTGCCCGCCGAGGAGGTCTACGCCGCCATCGCGCAGGACCTGATCGAGGGCCAGAAGGCGCGCGCCCTCGCCGGCCCCGCGCGCCGCCTCAACCAGGAGATCTCGGGCTATCGCACCGTCATCTTCGGCACCGCCCGCGGCCTGCCCGACGCGCCCGAAACCAGCTGGCGCGACACGCTGATCGAGGCCGACGACCGCTGGGCCGATCCGGCGCATCTGGTGGTCCTGCAACGCGCCGCCAATCCGCTGACCGACTACTTCATGCTCTACGCGCTCGACATGGAGCGCGACCTGCAGGACAGCATCCGCCTGCAGGACCCCGACCAGCGGCTTTTCCTCGGGCTGATCCAGCGCACGCTGACCATCGCCGTCACCGTGACGCTCGTCTGCCTCGTCATGGGCTACCCGGTCGCCTACCTTCTGGCCAATATCGGCGGCTCGCTGCGCTATGCGCT
>SLKW01000033.1 GCA_007134405.1 Paracoccaceae bacterium | reverse complement strand
CGCGCATACGCATGACCATGACCATGGGCACGCGCACGGGCACGACGAACACGATCACGAGCACAGCCACGACCACCAAGACGACCACGAACACGGTCATGGACAGGACCATGACCACGCCCACGATCACGACCATGCGCATGAGCACGATCAGGACTCGCACGAACACGCCGACGATCACGATCATGACCATGACCATGAGCCTGAGCATGGGCATGGGCATGATCACGGACACGACCACCATCATCACCACGGCGACGTCGACCCCCATGCCTGGATGAAGCCCGAGAACGCGGCGGTCTGGCTCGAGGCGATTGCATCGACGCTGGCCGAGATCGACCCCGAGAATGCCGATACCTATCGCGCCAACGCCGCGGCCGGGGTCGAGCGGATGTCGGAGCTTGAGGCGGAACTGGCCGATATCCTGGAGCCGGTCGGCGATGCGGGACTGGTGATGTATCACGATGCCTACGGCTACCTCGCCACCGCCTTCGGGTTGAACATCCTCGGCACGATCGCCTTGGGTGACGCGGCCGATCCCGGCGCGGCGCGGCTGAGTGCGATCCGCGCGAGCCTGGTGGAGGCCGGCGCGGTCTGCGTCTTCCCCGAGGTGAACCACCCCGACGCCTATGTGACGCTGGTGGTCGAGGGGGACGATACCGTGCGCGTGGGGGCGCCGCTCGACCCCGAGGGGGTGATGCTGGAGCCAGGCGCCGATCTTTACGCGACCCTGATGCGCGACATGGCCACGGCCATCGCCGATTGCGTCGCCGGCGACTGAGCCCGGCTTGACCCGGCCGCGCCTCTGTGGCCCCCTGCCACGATGTGCGGCCGGTTCGCGATCACCCTGCCCGACGAGGCGATGGTGCAGCTTTTCGGCGCGGCGCCGGCGAACGACCTGCCGCCGGTGCCGCGCTACAATGTCTGCCCGACCCAGCCCGTCGCGGCGATCATCAGCCGCGAGGGCACCCGGCACTACGGGCCGATGCGCTGGGGTCTGATCCCGCGCTGGTACAAGCACCCGACCGACGGGCCGCTTCTTTTCAACGCGCGGTCCGAAACGCTGGCCGAGAAACCCGCCTTCCGCGCGGCGGCGCGCAGCCGGCGCTGCCTGATTCCGGCGACGGGGTTCTATGAGTGGACGAAGGAGGGCGAGGCACGGCTGCCGTGGTTCATCCGCCGCGCCGACGGCGAAGCGCTGGTCATGGCCGGGGTCTGGCAGGTCTGGCACGGCCCCGAGGGCGCGCGGCTGGGCACCTGCGCCATCGTGACCTGCGCGGCGGCGGGCCGCGTGGCTGAGCTGCACGACCGGGTGCCGGTGATCCTGGAGCCCGAGGACTGGGCGCTCTGGCTGGGCGAGGCGGGGCACGGCGCGGCGCGGCTGATGCGCGCGCTTCCCGACGAAGCGCTGGCCTTCCACCGGGTCGGGACAGAGGTGAACTCGAACCGGGCCGAGGGACCGGAATTGATCGAACCGCTGGAGGGCAGGTCCTGATCGGGGGGGGGGGACGCGCGCTCGGGCGCCGGCAACCGGCGGTGTCGCCCGGTCGGTCCAACCTTGGACCATTTTCCAAGGCATTGATAGAAAGCGTGAAATTCTCGCCGTTAACCGCAACGAAACCTTCTGCCTGGCGCTGAGCGGCGCGCGCTGACGCCGTTCAGAACTTTCGCCGCAGCCCCGCGAAGACATCCTTTCAGAGAAATTAACAAGAAAACTGTTGTCGTTTCCATTCAGCAGGTTAGTCGATGGTCCACGCGTGGACCGGACCGACGGCACGACGCCTCGCGAGGCAGGGGTCCGGCGAGAAACCCACTATTCCCGCACCTCCCACGGCGTGTCGAACCAATGCTCCCGCAGGTTCGGGGTCGGGCCGATCCGGTCGATAACGGCAAAGAGGCCGGGCGTGGCGAGCGGGGTCAGCACGCCGTGCCAGGTGCCGCGGTGAAGGTTGATCGCCTGCGCCCCGTCGGTGAGGAAGGCGCGCGGGGTGCCGGGCGCACCGCCTTCGTCCGGCGCGACGATGACCAGAAAGGGGTGTTGGTGCATTGGCACGAAGGCCTGACTGCCCTCGGGGTGGCGCTCGACCATTTCCAGCCGGTAGGGCAGCGCACGCGGTTCGGCCAGGAAGATCGAGAGGCCGGGGTGGCCGGGCGGGTCGGTCTCGGCGCCGAAGTCGAGCCGCGCGCGGTCGTGCCAGCGGCTGCAGAGCCCCTGGTTGATCAGCCGGTCGGGCGGGCCGTCCGCCGCCAGAACGTCGCCGAAGGGGGCGAAGGCGCTTTCGGTCAGTGGCGCGACCAGAATGGTCCGGCTCATTCCGGGGCGAGAGCCCAGAGGCCGCGCAGGCGCGCGTGGCGGTTAACGTCCTTGTAGAGCAGGTAGCGGAAGGGACCGGGGCCGGCGGCGTAACAGGCCTGCGGGCAGAAAGCGCGCAGCCAGAGGAAATCGCCGGCCTCGACTTCGACCCAATCGCGGTTGAGCCGGTATGCGGCCTTGCCCTCGAGCACGTAGATCCCGTGCTCCATCACATGCGTCTCCTCGAAGGGGATTGAGCCGCCGGGGGCGAAGGTGACGATGTTGACATGCATGTCGTGGCGCAGGTCGGCGGGGTCGACGAAGCGGGTGGTGGCCCAGCGGCCCTCGGTATCTGGCATTGGCGTCGGCGTGATGTCACGCTCGTTCGTGACGAACGGGTCGGGGCGGTCGATACCGGGCGCGGGCTCCCAGAGCTTGCGGTACCAGTGGAAGCGCAGGGGATGCGGGCCTTCGGCGAGCAGCGTCCAGCGGGTTCCGGCGGGGATGTAGGCGTAGCTGCCGGCTTCGAGGTCGAAGCCGGTGCGGCCGATCATCAACGTGCCTTCGCCATGCGTGACGAAGAGGACATGCTGCGCACCCGATTCGGCATCGGGGGCGTCGGAACCGCCACCGGACTGAACCTCCAAAACGTACTGGCTGAAGGTTTCGGCAAAGCCCGAAAGAGGCCGCGCGACGATCCAGGCCCGGCTGCGCCGCCAGCCCGGCAACTGGCTGGTCACGATGTCCGAAAAACAGCCGCGCGGAATGACGGCGTAGCTTTCCGTGAAGACCGCGCGCTGGGTCATCAGCGCAGTCTGCGCCGGCAAGCCGCCGGTTGGCGCGTAGTAGCCGCTTGCCTCACGTCTCATGGCAGGATCTCCTTCAGGCGCAGCTCGGCGATGCGCTCGACCTGCGCGCAGGCGGTGGCGAATTCGGTCTCGGTATCGTGGGCGAGCCGCGTCCGGAAGGCGTGCAGGATGCCGGCCTTGTCGTGGTCGCGCACGGCGATGATGAAGGGAAAGCCGTGTTTTTCGACATAGGCGGTGTTGAGCCGCTCGAAGGTCGCGCGTTCATCGTCGGTCAGCGCGTCGAGCCCGGCCGAGGCTTGTTCGGCGGTCGAGTCGGCTGTCAACCGGCGGGCCTGGGAGAGCTTTCCGGCGAGGTCGGGGTGGGCACGCAGAACGCCGAGGCGTTCATTGTCCGTGGCGGCGCGGAAGACGCGGGCAAGCGCGCTGTGGAGGCCCGTGGCCGAGTCGTGGGCGGGCCCCAGTTCCATCTCCCAGGCGCGTTCGGCGATCCAGCGGGAATGCTCGAAGATGCTGCCGAAGCGGGTGACGAAGGTGTCGTGATCCATCCGGCTGGGGCGGTCGCGGCGGTGCGGCGGGTGGTGGGCGCGCCAGTGTTCGGCGATCTCGCCGCGGGTGGCGATCCAGGCGCCGCCCCTTGCGGCAACATGGTCGAGAAAGCGGATCAGCCCGGCGATCTTGCCCGGCCGGCCAATGAGGCGGCAATGCAGGCCGACCGAGAACATGCGCCCGCCCTCCGCATGGAGAATATCGAACGTGTCGATCAGGTACTGGCCGAAATCCTGCCCCGTCACCCAACCGGGGGCGGTGGCGAAGCGCATGTCATTGGCCTCCAGCGTGTAGGGGATGACGAGCTGGTCGTGATCGCCGAGTTCGATCCAATAGGGCAGGTCGTCGTCGTAGGCGTCCGAGATCCAGTCGAAGGATTCGGTGCGCGCGGTCAGGCGCAGCGTATTGATCGAGGCGCGGCCGGTATACCAGCCGCGCGGCGGGTGGCCCACGACCTCGGCATGGAGGCGGATCGCCGCGTCGATGGCGGCGCGCTCCTCCTCCTCGGACATGTCGCGGTGATCGATCCATTTCAGCCCGTGGCTGGCGATCTCCCAGCCGGCCTGCTTCATCGCGGCGACCTGTTCGGGGCTGCGGGCCAGCGCGGTGGCGACGCCGTAGACGGTGATGGGCAAGCCGCGCTGGGTAAAGAGCCGGTGCAGCCGCCAGAAGCCCGCCCGCGCGCCGTAGTCATAAAGCGATTCGATGTTCCAGTGGCGTTGGCCGGGCCAAGGCTGGGCGCCGGCGATGTCCGAGAGGAACGCCTCGGACTGGTCGTCGCCGTGCAGGAGGCAGTTCTCGCCGCCCTCCTCGTAGTTCAGGACCAGGCTGATCGCCACGCGCGCGCCCTCGGGCCAGGCGGCCCGCGGCGGGTGGGCGCCGTGGCCGGTCATGTTGCGCGGGTAGCGGGGCGGGTGGGACATGGACGCTCCGGTCGGTTGGGTGGGCGGCGGTGAATCCTATCCTAGCCGAACGGCGCGGGGGCGACTTTATGTTTTTTGCGAAAGGTCCTTTGCGCGCGTCGGTGCTGACACTGCCCCAGCCCTCGGGCATGATGGGCAGGACGGATCGGAGGGCGCCATGGCGGGATTTCTGACGACGCATGTTCTGGACACCGCCCGCGGCTGCCCGGCGGCGGGGCTGCGCATTACCCTGCGCGACGCCGCCGGCGCGGTGCTGGCCGAGGTGGAAACCAATGCCGACGGCCGCACCGATGCGCCGATCCTGCCGAAGGAGCGCTTCGCGCCAGGCATCTTCGAGCTGACCTTCCATGCCGGCGACTATCTGCGCGCGACCGGCCAGGCCGGCGACGAGCCGCTGTTTCTGGATCTCGTCCCCATCCGCTTTGGCATGAGCGACGGCGCGGCGCATTATCATGTGCCGCTGCTGCTGTCGCCCCATGGCTATTCGACCTATCGCGGCAGCTAGGCGGCCTCGGTCAGCGCGGCGAGTTCCGCCCGGCAGTGCTGGGCGATGAAATCGGAGAAGAGCTGGATCTTGGGATCGCGCAGCCGCCGGTGCGGGGTGAGCAGGCTCAGCGTCACCGGCAGGGGCGGCGTCTCGGAGGCCACCGGCACAAGGCGCCCCGCGCGCAGATGCTCGGCCACCTCGAAGACGGGCTTCAGGACGATCCCATGCCCATCGAGCGCCCAGGCGGTCAGCACATCGCCATCGTCCGACTCGAACGGACCGGAGATGTTGAATTTCTGCAAGCCAGCGGGGGTCTCAAGGGTCCATTGAAACTCTTTCGCGCCGGGAAAGCGCAAGTTGAGGCAATCGTGCCCGTCGCGCACCAGCGCCGCGCCGTCGGCGGGAAGCCCGCGCTCTTCGATATAGGCGGGGGCGGCGCAGATCACGCGGGGGCACTCCGCGATCACGCGCATCTTCAGCCCCGAATCCTCGGGCCGGCCAAGGTGTAGGGCGACATCCAGCCCCTCGGCGGTGACGTCGATCAGGCGGTCCGAAAGCCGCAGGCGCAGGTCGATCTGCGGGTAGCGGGCCTTGAATTCCGGCACCAGCGGCGCCACGAACCTGCGCCCCACCCCGAGCGGCGCACCGACAAAGAGCGTGCCGCGCGGGTTTTGCGCGGCCTCGGCCACGGCGGCCTCGGCCTCATCGATCGCCTGAAGGATCTTCTGCGCGCCGTCGTAGAAGAGCCGCCCGTTCTCGGTCGCCTGCAAGCGGCGCGTGGTGCGATTGAAGAGGCGCACGCCGAGATGTTTCTCGAGTTCCGATATCCGCCCCGAGGCCACGGCGGGCGAGGTCCGCTGATCGCGGGCCGCCGCCGACATGCTGCCCAATTCGTAGACGCGCACGAACATCTTGAGATTGGCGACATAGGCCATGTCGACTTTCAGCCCCTTCTTGAAAGTCCTGAGCGATTGAACGGATTAACAGAAAGCCATGCGCCGGTATAGCCTGCGCCAAACCGCCGGGAGCCTTACATGTTCGATCTCGCCGTCATCGGATCCTGGGCCGAATTCGCGCTGCGCTGGCTGCATGTCATCACCGCCATCGCCTGGATCGGCTCGTCCTTCTACTTCATCGCGCTCGATCTGGGGCTGCGGAAGGCGGCGAGCATGCCCAAGGGCGTGCATGGCGAGGAGTGGCAGGTTCATGGCGGCGGTTTCTACCACATCCAGAAATACATGGTGGCACCGCCGCACATGCCCGAGCACCTGACCTGGTTCAAATGGGAGAGCTACGCCACCTGGCTTTCGGGTTTCGCGCTGTTGGCGGTCCTCTATTACCTGGGTGCCGAATTCTACCTGATCGATCCGGCGGTCATGGAGCTGGCCGTCTGGCAGGCGGTCGCGATCTCGGCCGGGTCGCTGGTGATCGGCTGGTTTGCCTATGACGCGATCTGCAAATCGCGCTTCGGCGAGGACAACACGCGGCTGATGCTGCTGCTCTACGTCATCCTGGTGGGGCTCGCCTGGTTTTACGCGCAGGTCTTCTCGGGCCGCGCGGCATTGCTGCATCTGGGCGCGGTCACCGCGACGATCATGTCGGCCAATGTCTTCCTGATCATCATTCCCAACCAGAAGATCGTCGTTGGCGACCTCAAGGCCGGCCGCACCCCCGACGCCAAATACGGGCGGATCGCCAAGCAGCGCTCGACGCACAACAACTACCTGACGCTGCCGGTGATCTTCCTGATGCTGTCGAACCACTATCCGCTCGCCTTCGCCAGCGAATGGAACTGGGTGATCGCCAGCCTCGTCTTCCTCATGGGGGTGACGATCCGGCACTATTTCAACTCGATGCATGCAGGCACGGGCACGCCGAACTGGACCTGGGCGGTGACGGTCCTGATCTTCATCGTCATCATGTGGCTCTCGACCGCCCCCGGGCGGCACGCCGAGGAGGATGTCGCAAGCCTACCGCCCTCGGCGGCGCGTTTTGCCGAGGTGGCCGAGTTCGACGAGGCGTATTCGATCGTGATCGGCCGCTGCTCCATGTGCCACGCCGCCGAGCCGGTCTGGCCCGGCCTCTACTGGGCGCCGAAGGGCGTCGTGCTGGAAACCGAGGCGCAGGTGGCGCGGGCCGCGACCACGATCTACCTGCAATCGGCACTGAGCCACGCCATGCCGCCGCGCGCCTCCGTCGCCATGCCGGAGGAAGAACGCGCGCATCTGCGCGCCTGGTTCCGGGCCGCGCAGGGATCCTGACCGAAGCCGGCCCATTGACCGGGCACGCGCTCTGGGGCAAGAGCGGCGCATGCTGGTCTACAAGATCCTTCGCCGCCCGGAATGGGACGCCTTTCGCAGCAACGGCGAGACGAAGGGCGCACCGGTCGATCTGGCCGATGGCTACATCCACCTCTCGACCGCGTCGCAGGTGACCGAGACGGCGGCAAAGCATTTCCGGGGCGAGAGCGATCTGGTTCTGGTCGCGCTCGATCCGGCAGCGCTGGGAGAGGCGTTGCGCTGGGAACCGTCGCGGCGGGGCGAACTGTTTCCGCATCTTTACCGGCCGTTGCGCGCGGGAGATGTGGTCTGGGACAAGTCGCTGCCACTGGGGGCCGCGGGGCATATCTTCCCCGAAGGCGTCGTCTGATGCTGGAACGTCTGGGCCTGGCGGCGCTGCACCGGCTCGACCCAGAGCGCGGTCACGACCTGGCGCTCAAGGCATTGCGCGCGGGGCTGGTGCGCGGGTCGGGGCCGGTGTTCACGCTCCGGTTGCGGGTACGGGTCGCGGGTCTGGACCTGCCGAACCCTTTGGGGCTGGCGGCGGGGTTCGACAAGAACGCCGTCGCACTGGGGCCGCTGGCGCGTCTGGGCTTCGGGTTCCTGGAGGTTGGCGCTGCCACCCCGCGCCCGCAGCCGGGCAACCCGCGCCCGCGGCTCTTTCGCCTCGCCGAGGATCGCGGCGTGATCAACCGGTTCGGTTTCAACAACGCGGGCGCCGAGGCGATCGCCGCGCGGCTGGCGCAGCGGCCACAGGGCGTGGTCACCGGATTGAACCTTGGCGCGAACAAGGACCGTGCCGACCGCGCGGGTGACTTCGCGGAGGTGCTTGCCCGCTGTGGCGCGTATGTGGATTTCGCCACCGTCAACGTCTCCTCACCCAACACCGAGAAGCTGCGCGATCTGCAGGGCGCGGCGGCGCTGCGGGCGCTTCTGGCGCGGGTGCGGGAGGCGCGCGCCGCCCTGCCCCGCCCGATTCCGATCTTCCTGAAGATCGCGCCCGATCTGACGCCCGACGCGCTGGCCGAGATCGCCTCGGTCGCGCAGGAATCCGGCATCGACGCGATCATCGCGACGAACACCACGCTGGCGCGCGAAGGTCTGAAAAGTGCGCATCAGCACGAGACAGGCGGGCTTTCAGGGCGTCCATTGTTCGAAAAGTCCACCCGCATCCTCGCCCAGCTGTCGCAATTGACGGACGGCAAGTTGCCCCTGATCGGCGTCGGCGGGATCGAGGACGCGGAAACCGCCTATGCCAAGATCCGCGCCGGCGCGAGCGCGCTGCAGCTCTATTCGGCGCTTGTCTACGGCGGGTTCGGGTTGGTGGGCGGTATCCTGAAAGGGCTCGACACGCTTCTGGCCCGCGACGGGCATGCCAGCGTCGCCGAGGCCGTCGGCACCGCCCGCGGCGACTGGCTCTAGCCGCGCGTCCGCCGCACCGCCCAGGCCGGGCGCGGCGCGCCGACACTATCGGGGATGCGCGGATAGTAGAGCGCCATCAGCACCCCGCGCGCGGCATTGAGCACCATCAACGCCGCCCAGAGACCATGATTGCCGAAGCCCCAGAAAAGCCACAGGGCGAGGGCGTAGAGCAGGACAGCGACGAACATCGCGTCTCGCATCTCGCGCGTGCGGGTGGCGCCGATGAAGATGCCGTCGAACATCCAGCTGGCGATGCCCACCAGCGGCGCGGCAACCACCCAGGGCAGGAAACGGCGCGCCATCTCCTGCAACTCGGGCGCGGTGGTCATCAGGTCGATCCCCGGCCCGCCGCCGACGGCGAAGACCAGCGCCAGCGCCGCCGCCCCGCCCACACCCCAGAGGCTGGTCAGCCGCACTGAACGGGAGAGCCGCGATGCCGCGCGCGCACCGACCGCCTGGCCCACCAGCGACTCGGCTGCGAAGGCGAAGCCGTCCAGGATATAGGCGGTCAGTTGCAGGAACTGCATCAGGATCTGGTTGACCGCCAGCACCTCGTCGCCCTGCCCGGCCGACAGGAACAGGAACGCGGTGAAGCTGGCCTGGAGCAGGATCGAACGCAGCATGATGTCGGTGTTGACGACGGCCATGCGCTTCAGCCGCGGCCCGTCCAGGATGCGCCCTTTTGGACCGGTGAAAGCCGAGGCGCAAAGCCAGAGTCCCAGGACCAGCCCCGTGTATTCGGCGATCAGCGTCGCCCAGGCCACGCCCTCCACCCCCCAGCCGAGGCCAAGGACGAACCAGACGTCGAGCGCGATGTTGAGCCCGTTCATTACCAGTTGCAGCACAAGCACGGAGCGCGTGCGCTCGATCGCGATCAGCCAGCCAGTAAGAGCATAGGCCGCGATGGTCGCGGGTGCCCCCCAGATGCGGATGTCGAGATAGGCGCGGGTCAGCGCCTCGACCTCGGCGCTCGCAGGCGCGACGCGGAAGGCAGCCCAGATCAGCGGCGCCTGCAGCGCAATCAGCGCCAGCCCCGCCACGCCCGCGACGAAAAGACCGCGCTTGAGCACCGCGCCCGATTCCGCGTGATCCCCCGCCCCGTGCGCCTGCGCGACAAGCCCCGTCGTGCCCATGCGCAAAAAGCCGAAGACCCAGTAGATCGAGGTCAGGATCACCGCGCCCAACCCCACTGCGCCGATCGGCGCCGCCGCGCCAAGCTGACCGACGACCGCGGTGTCCACCAGTCCCAGAAGCGGCACCGTCAGGTTGGCCAGAACGATCGGCAGCGCGATTGAAAGCACGCGCCGGTGCGTCAGTTCGGCGATGGCTTGCATGAAGCCGCGTCAGCCCCCGTTGTTGCGGGTCGGCACCAGGAAATGACCGGTCGCCTGCGCAAAGAGGCGCGCGCGGTTGTCCTGCCAAGCCTCGACATGGACGCTCGCGTAGCGCCGGCCCGAACGGTTGATCCGCGCCCGCGCATAGGCATCGCGCGGCAGGCCCGAGCGCAGGTAATCGACGGTGAAATCGATGGTCTTGGGCAGGCGCGGCAAGTGTTCGCGGTCGACCGCTACCGGGTCGAGCTTACCCTCTTCCATCTCGTCCCAGAGAAGCGCCCAGGACAGCTCGATGATCGCGGTGATTTCCAGGAACGCCGAGGTCACGCCGCCGTGCAGCGCCGGCAGGAAAGGGTTTCCGATCAGGCTCTCGTTGAAGGGAAGCAGCGCGGTCAGTTCGTCGCCGCGGCGTTCGAACCGGACACCGAGATACTGCGCGTAGGGGATGCCGCCGATCAGCGCGTTCAGCGCGGCGTCGCGGCGCTGCTTGACCACCTGGACGGGCTCCGGCTTGCGGCGGCTCATTTGCCCGCCCCCCTTTGCCCGCCGTTGCGCCCCCCCTCGATGGTGAAGGCGCCGGCGGCGGTGGCGACCGGCAGCCCCTCGTCCTCGTCATGCGCGGTGGCGCGCACGAAGGCGACGGTGCGGGTGGCGTGATAGCATTCGGCGCGCGCCGTGATCCGCTGGCCGGGCTTTGCGGCGCGCATGTAGTCGATGCGCAGATCCAGCGTGGCGGTGCCCTTGGCCGCGGCCGCATGGGACAGAACCGCCGCCCCGCAGCACGTGTCGAGCAGCGCCGAGACCGCTCCGCCCGAGATCACCCCCGTCGCCGGATCCCCCACGAAGCGTTCGTCCCAGGGCATGCTGATCACCGCGCGTCCCTCGCCCAAATCCTCCAGCACCATCCCCAGCGCCTGGCTGTGTGGGATGGCTTCGATGAATCTCTGCGCGGTGCTGGGGTCGGTCATGGCGGGGCCTGCGGCTTGGTTGGGTCGCATGAACTCTTGCCCGTCCCACGCCCCGGCGCAAGGCCCTGACGATGTTGCACGCGGGCGGCGTAGCGCATAGGTTGTGCCGATCCCGCCCCCGGAGCCCCGCGCGATGAGCGAACCAAAGCTGTCCTTCAAGGAGATGTGCGCGAAGTTCGACGTCACGCCGCGCACACTGAGATATTACGAGTACATCGAGCTGCTGAGCCCCGAAAAGGACGGACGCAACCGGCTTTACGGACCGCGCGAGATTGCAAGGATGACGCTGATCCTGCGCGGCCGGCGCTT
>SLKW01000092.1 GCA_007134405.1 Paracoccaceae bacterium | reverse complement strand
GAGCGCGCGCGAGGCGGCCTATGGACCGGTCTGGCCGGTCGGCGGTTCGGTCTTTATCGTCTCCGACGAGAACCGGCTGATGCGCCTCGACGCGGCGGACGGCAGCCCGATCTGGGCGGTGGAGCTTCCGCTCTACACCACCGCCCGGCCGCGCAGCCGGGCCGAGATTATCCCGCAGCACGGGCCGGTTCTTGCCGGCGGCCGCATCTGGATCGCGTCGGGCGATGGGTTCCTGCGCGGCTTCGATCCGGTAGCGGGGACCGAGACGACGCGGCTCGAAGTGCCGGGCGGTGCTGCCGCGGCGCCGATCGTGGCCGGCGGCACGCTCTATGTCCTGGGCCGGACCGGGGTGCTGCACGCCTTCCGCTGACCCGCGCCCCTTCACAGCGGGACGCATTCGCCTTATCTGGGGCGATCTGTTTCAACCCGACCCTCCGGAGGGGGTGCCATGAGCTTCACCCTGGCCATCGTTGGCCGGCCCAATGTGGGCAAGTCCACGCTGTTCAACCGGCTGGTGGGCAAGCGCCTCGCACTGGTCGATGACACCCCCGGCGTCACGCGCGATCTCCGCGAAGGCGCCGCGAAACTGGGCGATATCCGTTTCACGGTGATCGACACGGCCGGGTTGGAGAACGTGACCGATGACAGCCTGCCCGGCCGGATGCGCCGCCTGACCGAGCGCGCGGTCGAGATGGTCGATATCTGCCTTTTCCTGATCGATGCGCGCGTGGGCGTCACCCCGGCGGACGAGATCTTCGCCGATATCCTGCGCAAGCGTGCCCACCATGTCATATTGGCCGCCAACAAGGCCGAAGGGCGCGCGGGCGAGGCGGGAGTGCTGGACGCCTATGCGCTGGGGTTGGGCGAACCCATCGCGCTCTCGGCCGAACATGGCGAGGGGCTGGACGAACTCTACCACGTGCTTCGCCCGCTGGCGGCGGGATTTGCCGAACGTGCCGAGGCTGAGGCGCCCGAAACCGATCTTCCCGTGGCGGAGGGCAGCGAGTTCGACAACACCGGATCCACGATGGGCGAGGGCGAGGAGGAGGCCGCGGACTGGGTACCGACGCTCAAGCGTCCTCTCCAGGTCGCCGTCATCGGCCGCCCGAATGCCGGAAAGTCGACGCTGATCAATGCCATTCTTGGCGAGGACCGGCTTCTGACCGGCCCGGAGGCCGGCATCACCCGCGATGCCATCAGCCTGCCGGTCACCTGGCAGGGAACGCCGATGCGCGTATTCGACACGGCGGGGATGCGGCGCAAGTCCCGGGTTCAGGAAAAACTTGAAAAGCTGTCGGTCGCCGACGCATTGCGCGCAGTGAAATTCGCAGAGGTGGTGGTTGTCCTGCTCGACGCGGCGATCCCGTTCGAGACGCAAGACCTGCGCATCGCGGATCTGGCCGAGGATGAAGGCCGTGCCGTCGTCATTGCCGTGAACAAGTGGGACATCGAGGAAGATCGGCAGGAAAAGCTCAAGGCGCTGCTCCAGCAGTTCGAACGCGCGCTGCCGCAACTCAGGGGGGCGCCGCTGATCACGGTTTCGGCCAAGACCGGCCGCGGATTGGACCGGCTGCACGACGCGATCGTGCAGGCCCATGCGATCTGGAACAGGCGCGTCGGCACGGCCCGGCTCAACCAGTGGCTTGCCGCGATGACCGAGGCGCATCCGCCGCCCGCGCCCGGCGGCAGGCGGATCAAGATGCGCTACATCACGCAGGCGCGGACCCGTCCGCCCGGCTTCGTCATCATGTGCTCGAACCCGAAGGAACTGCCGAAAGCCTACGAGCGTTATTTGATCAACGGCCTGCGCGAGAGCTTCGACATGCCGGGAACGCCAATCCGGATATTTCTGCGCAGCCAGGCCGAGGCGAACCCCTATCGCAATCGGCGCAAATCGCAGCCGTCGCGGCTCAAGAAACATCTGCGCCCGGATCGCGGCTGATCTCGGCGATTGACATAGATCAAGGCGCAGCGACACTCTTTGCGGTAATCGTTGCAAAAGCAACGAATCGCCATATGGAGGACGCCATGAATTTCTTCGAACGCCTCGACCGTCACGCCGACCTTTTCCAGCGCATGGCGCAGGCTAATGGCACCGATCTTGCGGATGCGGTGCTTGATGGCCGGTTGAACCCGCATGAACTGCCCGGCGCCTACTGGAGTTGCACGGCCTGCTCGAAACCCGACGAGTGCCGCCAGTGGCTGGAGACCCATGAAACCGGCACGCCGCCGGACTATTGCCGCAATCGTAACCTGCTGGCGCGCCTGGCGGGCTAAGCCGCCTGCGCCGTCAAACGGTTCGTCGCACGTCAGCGGATCTTCAGTGTTGCCAAACCGATCAGCGCCAGCACCAGGCTTATGATCCAGAAGCGAATCACGATCTGCGGCTCGGCCCAGCCTTTCTTTTCGAAATGGTGGTGGATCGGCGCCATCAGGAACACGCGCTTGCCGGTCCTCTTGAAGTAGAGGACCTGGATTATCACGCTCAGTGCTTCGACCACGAAAAGCCCGCCCACGATGCCGAGCACGATCTCGTGCTTGGTCGCTACGGCAATCGCGCCGAGCGCGCCGCCCAGGGCCAGGCTGCCGGTATCGCCCATGAAGACGGCGGCCGGGGGTGCGTTGTACCACAGGAAGCCCAGCCCGCCGCCGGCCAGCGCCGCGGTAAAGACCAGAAGTTCGCCCGTACCCGGCACATAATGCACATCCAGATAGGTGGTGAAGTCGACGCGCCCCACCGTATAGGCGATCACGCCCAGCGTCGCGGCGGCGATCATCACCGGCATGATCGCCAAGCCGTCCAGCCCGTCGGTCAGGTTCACCGAATTCGCCGCGCCCACGATGACGAACATCGCGAAGGGAATGAAGAACCAGCCAAGGTTGATGAGCGCATCCTTAAAAAGCGGGACGGCAAGATGGCCCGACAGCGATGGCGGGTGGATCACCATCGCCCCGATCGCCGCCAGCAGCGCGATGACCAGCCCCAGCCCCATGCGGACCCGGCCCGACACGCCCTTGTGATTGCCCTGAGAAACCTTCGCATAATCGTCGGCAAAGCCTATCAGACCGAAGGACACCGTCACCAGGAGCACCAGCCAGACATAGGGATTGTCGAGGCGCGCCCAGAGCAGCGTCGCCACCACCAGTGCGGAGAGGATCAGCAGCCCACCCATTGTCGGCGTGCCCTGCTTGCTCAGAAGATGGTTTTCGGGCCCGTCGTCGCGAATCGGCTGGCCGTGCCGCTGCCGCCGCCGCAGCAGGTCGATCAGCGGCTGTCCAAAGACGAAACCGAAGATCAGCGCGGTGAAAAACGCGCCTCCCGCCCGAAAGGTGATGTAGCGGAACAGATTGAAGCCGATGAAGGTATCCGCCAGGTAGGTCAGCCAAAAGAGCATCAGGCGGCTCCCTCCGTTGTCTCGCCGAGCGCGCCATGCCCGAGATTGCGCAAAAGGTCCACCACCCGCGACACGAGGCTGGCCTTGGATCCCTTCACCAAGACGACGTCGCCGGGCCGGACAAGCGCATGAAGGCGCGCGTCGAGCTCTTCGGCCGTCCTCACGGCCCTTCCCCGTCGATGGTCGGGCAGCGCGTCCCAGAGCGCGGCCATGCGCGGGCCCACGCAATGCACCTGCGCAATGCCCGCCATCGCCGGATGATCTGCCACGGCGCGGTGCATCGCGATCTCGTCGGCGCCCAGTTCCAGCATGTCCCCCAGGATCGCGATGCGCCGACCGCCGGGCCCCGGTTCAAGCGATGCCAGCCGGTCCAGCGCCGCGGCGAGCGAGGCGGGATTGGCGTTGAAGGCATCGTCGATCAGCGTAATCGCTGCGTCCTCGGTCGCGTCCAGCCGTATCGTCTCGGTCCGTCCGCGCCCGCGCGGCGGCGCCCAGCGACCGAGCGCCTGCGCGGACATCGCGATATCGAGCCCAAGCGCGCGCGCCACGGCAAGGCAGGCCAGGGCGTTCATGGCGAAATGCGCGCCGGCATCGGCAAGCCGCACCAGAACCGGCACCCCATCGACCTCGGCCTCGACCACTAGCGCGGTCGGGGTCGGGCGCAGGCTCAACAGCCGGACCGGCCCACCGGCCTTGCCGAAGCCCTCGCCGGACGCGCCGGCAGCAGCCGACAGGATCGGCGCTGTCTCGACATCGGCATTGAACAGCGCGCGGCCGCCCTGTTCCAGCCCTTGGAAAATGGCGGCCTTTTCGTGCGCGATCGCCTCCAGGTTGCCGAACGCCTCCAGATGCGCGGGCGCGACATTTGTGATCAGCGCCACATGGGGGCGGGCAAGACGCGCGAGCGGCGCGATCTCTCCGGGTTGGTTCATCCCGATCTCGACGACGGCGAAATCCGCGTCGCGTGGCAGCCGGGCGAGCGTGACCGGCACGCCCCAATGGTTGTTGAAACTGGCCTCTGCCGCGTGGACCGTGCCGAAATCGGCCAGCATCACGCGCAGCATTTCCTTGGTCGAGGTCTTGCCTGCCGATCCGGTAACGCCGATCACCCGTGCAGCGCTGCGCGCGCGCCCCGCCGCGCCGAGCGCGGTCAGCCCGGCCAGCACGTCCTCGACCACGACGCAGGGGCCAGTCACGCCGTCGGGGATGCGGCTGACCAGGGCGGCGGCGGCGCCTTTTTCGAAGGCGGCGGCGACGAAGTCGTGGCCATCGCGCGCGGCACTCAGCGCCACGAAGAGGTCGCCCGGTTCCAGGCTGCGGGTGTCGATCGAGATGCCGGTGGCGGCGAAGTCCGCGGTGGCGGTGCCGCCGGTTGCTTCGGCCACTTCGGCCGCGGTCCAGAGCGTCGTCATTTCCCCCTCCGATCCAGAACTTCGACGGCGGTGCTGGCCTGCTCGATATCATCGAACGGATAGACCGTGTCGCCGACGATCTGCCCGCGTTCGTGTCCCTTGCCGGCGATGAGCAGCGCATCGCCAGGCTGCAGCGCATCGACGGCGCGCAGGATCGCCTCGGCCCGGTCGCCGACCTCGTTCGCCTCCGGGCACGCGGCGAGGATCGCGCGGCGAATCTCGGCGGGATCCTCGCTGCGCGGGTTGTCGTCGGTGACATAGACCACATCGGCAGTCTCGGCCGCGGCGCGGCCCATCAGCGGGCGCTTGCCGCGGTCACGGTCGCCGCCGGCCCCGAAAGCCACGATCAGCCGGCCCATCACATGCGGGCGCAGCGCCCTGAGCGCGGTCTCCAGCGCGGCGGGCGTATGGGCGTAATCGACGAAAACCGGGGCGCCGTTGGCGCGCGTCGCGGCCAGTTGCATCCGCCCGCGCACACCCTTCAGACGCGAGAGCGCGCCTATGGCGGCTTCGGCCTCGCCGCCGGTCGCCAGCACGAGCCCCAGCGCGATCAGCGCATTCGCGGCCTGGAAACCGCCCACAAGCGGCAGGTGCACCTGATGCGCGGTCCCCTTCCAGGAAAACCGCAGATGCTGCCCGTGGGTCTCGAACCGCTGCGCCAGGATGCGCAACTCGGCATCGCGCGCGGCGCCGACGCGGACCAGCGGACCGTCGATCGACCCGGCCAGCCGCAGGCCCGAGGGGCAGTCGGTATTCACCACCGCCGGCGCATCCTGCGGCAGCAGCCGCGTGAACAGCGCGGCCTTGGCCTGGAAGTAGCTTTCCAGATCGGGGTGATAATCCAGATGGTCCTGGCTGAGATTGGTAAAGCCCGCCGCCGCCAGCCGCACCCCGTCGAGCCGGCGCTGGTCCAGCCCGTGGCTCGACGCTTCCATCGCGGCATGGGTCACGCCGGCGGCGGCAGCCTCGGCGAGCATCCGGTGCAGGGTGACGGCGTCGGGCGTGGTGTGGGCGAGCGGCGCCTCCCACGCGCCCTCGATCCCGGTGGTGCCGATGCTGATCGCCGCATGGCCGAGCGCGGTCCAGATCTGGCGCGCGAAGCTTGCGACCGAGGTCTTGCCGTTGGTCCCGGTCACCGCCACCGTCGTCTCGGGCTGGGCGGCGAAGAAAAGCGCCGCGGCGCCGGCAAGCGCCTCGCGCGCGTCCTCGGCGACGACCAGCGCGACCTCGGGATGCCCGGCCAGTTCCTCGGCGGCGATCTGCGCCCCTTCGCGGTCGGTCAGGACCGCCGCCGCCTGCATGCGCAACGCGAACTGAATGAACTCGGCGCCATGCACGCGCGTGCCGGGCAGGGCGGCGAACAGCGCGCCAGGTTTCACCTCGCGGCTGTCGAGCGTGATCGTTTGGATCGGAGTTCGCGGATCGCCACGGCGCACGCGCAGTCCCAATCCGTCCAGTGTCTTTTGCGTGGTCATCGGCGTCCCTTGCCGTTCCCGCCGGTCCCTACCGCATGGCGAGAGCCCGTTCAATCTCTGCCGGGCTCGACGGGCGCAGTCCCAGCAACGGCGCGGTGCGGCGCACGATCTCGGCGGTGACCGGAACCACGGTCCAGCCGGCGGTGCGGCGCACCTCCGAGCCCGATGTCTCCGACGGCTCGTCCAGCGTCACGACGATCACGTAGCGCGGCTCGTGGATCGGGAAGGCGCCGGCGAAGGAGGCGATCACCCGGTCACGGTAGTAACCGCCGCGCGGATTGGGCTTGTCGGCGGTGCCGGTCTTGCCGCCCACGGCGAATCCCTCGACCTCGGCCATCGAGGCGGTGCCGCGGGTGACCGTCTCGCGCATCATCCGGCGCATCATGGCCGAGGTCCGCTCCGAGATGAGCCGCTCGCCCGGCGCGGCGTCCGGGGTGCGCAGAAGCGTCGGCGTCACCTTGCGCCCGCCATTGACCAGCGCCGCATAGGCAGAGGCCAGATGCACCGGGCTCGTCGACAGGCCGTGCCCGTAGGCGATGGTGATCGACGAGATCTCGCGCCAGCGGTCGGGGAACATCGGGCGGGCGCGCGTGGACTCGGTCAATTCGATCGGAACGGTGTCGAGAAAGCCGAATCGGTCCAGGAATTCGCGCTGGCGTTCGGGACCGATCATCTGGGCGAGCCGGGCCGAGCCGACGTTCGAGGATCGGATGAAGACATCCGTCACCGAAGCCTGCGGACCGAGTGACCGGAAATCGTTGATCGCGAAACGCGCCACGCGCATCGGCGTGCGGGTGTCGACCATCGTGTCGGGCTGTACCAGACCCAGCTCCAGCGCCTGCGCGATCGGGAACGCCTTCATGACCGAGCCCAGCTCGTAGACCCCCTGCAGCGCATGGTTGAAGATCGGGCTGTCGGTCGGGTCGCCCTCGGTCGGCGGCGGGGGGCGGTTGTTCGGGTCGAAGTCGGGCAGCGACACCATCGTCACGATCTCGCCCGAATAGGCGTCCATGATGATCGCCGAGCCCGCGCGCGCATTGAGCATGCGGATCCCGCCTTCCAGCACCTCGGCCGCGACCGCCTGCACCGACAGGTCGAGCGACAGTTGCAGCGGTCCGTCGCCGCGGGTGGCGTCGCGCAGGCGCGAATCGAGGCGGTGCTCGATCCCCGCGGTGCCGATGATCTCGGCCGCGGTGACGCCCTGCTGGCCATAGGCCGCCCCACCCAGCACATGCGCGGCCAGCCGGCCATTCGGGTAAAGCCGCATCTCGCGGCGGCCGAACAGAAGCCCCGGCTCGCCGATCTCGTGGACGGCCTGCTCCTGCTCGGGCGACAGGCGCGCGCGCAGCCAGACGAAGCGGCGATTCGGGTCGGTCAGGCGCGCGGCCAGCCGGTCGCCGTCGATATCGGGGAAGATATGCGCCAGCGCCCGCGCGGCGCGGCGTCCGTCGACCATGTGCCGCATCTCGGCATAGAGCGCGTTGGTCAGGAGGTTCGTCGCCATCAGCCGGCCGTTGCGATCGACGATATCGGCGCGGTAGGCCGCGATCTGCTCGGGTTGGTAGCGCGCCGGCTCCTCGGGCGGGGTCATTGCCATCACGCCCATGCGCGCGGCGATCAGTGCGAACCCCATGAAGAAGAAGGCGGCCAGCACCAGAAGCCGCCATTCGGCGCGCCGCCGGGCGGCGTCGCGCATCTGTTCGTGGCGCAGGCGCAGGTTCTCGCGCTCGATATAGAGCGGGTTGCGGCCTTGCGCGCGGGCATCGAGAACCCGCGCCAGCGGGCGCAGCGGGACACGGGTCACAGCGGCTCCTCCTCGGTCTCGGCCGCGCTTGGCGCATCGTCGCGCTCGGGCGGCAGCGGGTAGACGATCTCGTCGATCCGGCCGAACTGGTTCCCCGAAAGCGGGATGAGCCGAAGGCGCATGAAGTTCATCTTGGCCAGTTCCTGCAATCGTTCGGGGCGGCTGAGAAAGGCCCATTCGGCACGCTGCACGCTGATCGCCTCGCGCAGGGCGGTGATCTCGCGGTGCAGCTCGCGGACTTCGGCCATCGATTGCTGGGTCTTGTGGTTCTGGTCATAGGCCCAGACGGCAAGGCCGATCACGCCGAGGGCCGACAGCAGGTAGAGCAATCCTCGCATCAGCGGTCTCCGGAAAGGGCAGGGGCGGGCAGGCCGAGCGCGGCGCGCTCGACGGGACCCGCGGCGGCGTCGGTGCGCCGGGCGACGCGCAGCTTGGCCGAACGGGCACGGGGATTGGCGGCGATCTCGGCCGGGTCGGGCGCGATTGCGCGGCGGCTGATCAGGGCGAACCGCGCCGGCTCGGGCGTCACGGCGGGGGCGTGGCGGCTGCCGCCCCCGGTCTGGCCCGAGCGCAGCTGCAGGAAGCGCTTCACCACCCTGTCCTCCAGCGAATGGAAGGTCACGACCGCCAGCGCGCCCCCGGGGCCGAGCGCGCGCTCGGCCGCTTCCAGCCCGGCGGCGAGTTCCTCGAACTCGGCATTCACCGCGATCCGGATCGCCTGGAAGCTGCGCGTCGCCGGGTGGATCTGTCCGGGCTTGGGGCGCGGCAGGCAGCGCGCGACGATTTCGGCCAGCTCCAGCGTGGTCTCGATCGGCGCCTCGGCGCGGGCCGCGACGATGGCGCGGGCGATGCGCCGCGCCGCGCGTTCCTCGCCATAATGGAACAGGATATCGGCCAGCCGCGCCTCGGTGGCGGTATTGACCAGGTCCGCGGCGCTCGGCCCTTCCTGGCTCATCCGCATGTCCAGAGGCCCGTCGCGGGTGAAGGAAAAGCCGCGGGCCGCCTCATCGAGCTGCATCGACGACACCCCGAGGTCGAGCACCACGCCATCGAGCGCCCCCCCGTCAAGTACCCCCCCGGCATGGCTGTCGAGATCCGAGAACGTCCCCTGCACCAGCCGCAGCCGGTCGCCGTAGCCGGCGCCCCAGTCCCGCGCCATCTGCAGCGCCAAGGGGTCGCGGTCGACGCCGATCACGCGCTCGGCGCCGGCCTCCAGCAACGCGCGCGCATAACCGCCCGCGCCCAGCGTTCCGTCCAGCCATGTCCCGTGCACCGGCGCCACCGCCTGGATCAGCGGCCCGATGAGGACGGGAATATGCGGCGCGGCGCTGGCGTGCGGGGGCATCATCCTTCCATCAGGGCTCGTCGGGCAATTCCGGCAGCAGCAGGTTCGGGTCGAAATCCTCGTCCTGCTCGGCCAGCCAGGCGTCCGCCTTGGCGCCTTCCTCGGCCTCGTAGGTCTCGGGCTTCCACATCTCGAAATGGTCGCCCGCGGCGATGAAGAAGGCGGTGTCGCCCAGGCCCAGCTTCTCGCGCAGCTTGGCGGGCAGGATGATCCGCCCGTCCTCGTCGACCTGGGTGGGAAAGGAATGGCCGTGATAGATGCGTTCCAGCATCTTGCGCTCGATCGAGCCCTTCTTCATCCGGTCGATGCGGCGGTCGATTTCCTCGATCGCATCCATGGTGAAGCAGTCCAGCCGTTTCTGCCGCTCGGTGCCGTAGACGATGACCAGGTTCGGCCGCAGCCCGTCCTGCCAGTCCGGATCGCCCGCCTCGATCACACGGCGAAAAAGGGCCGGGATCGAGACCCTGCCCTTCGCATCCACCTTCTGGTGGTATTCACCGCGAAATCTGCGCACCACGCTGCCCGCGCCCCACTGCCCGTCCCCCCAATGAAAACGGCGGCCGGGCTGCTGCCACTGCCCGAACCGCCGCCCTCGTTCCCATCTCTGGGTGCCCGGTTACCGCGCAAACCACCTGGGGGGGATGTCTGCTCGCTTGCGCGCCGGATCTCGTGTTTCGAAGTCGCGGGGTGCCTGTATGAAACCTGCTTGGTCTCTTTTTTTTGTTATCCGCTCTTCCGATGCTCAATTGATGCCATGGTACTTCATGGCACGCAATGGAAATTTATGGCACCGGCTGACTTTGTTGGCCCAGACGGGCGCAGACCCCGGATCTCGCGCACCACCAGGGGGCAAATCAACAATATCTTGCGGATCGCGCCCGCACAACCACAAGATGAAATCGGGGCGGGAAAAGCGTGTTAACCTAGCGTCAACCACGCCTGCGCGCGAGTTTGTGACTTTTCGGTCACAGTTCCGCGCGCGAAAGAGGCGAATCGCCGGTCTTCAGGCGAATCGCGGCGGCGTCATCGCCCGCGCGCGACTCGCTTTCGGCCCTGCGACACCCATGCGGGACCCTGCGCGGCCGCACGGTACCATGATGCGGGGCCCTTCGTGCCCGCGCGGTACCATGCGATCCCACCGCGGGGGCGATCCGCGCGCCCAGGCGCCGGCTTCGATCAGTCGCTGACCTCGATCAGGCGGCGGGCCATGCGACGGTAGGCCTCGGCCACCGGGCTGTCGGTCGCTGCGACCGGCACGCCGCCATCGCCCGACAGCCGCACCTCGACCGAGATCGGCAGCGCGCCCAGAAACGGCAGGCCCAGCTTCGCGGCCTCGCGCTCGACGCCGCCCTCGCCGAAGATGTGCTCCTCATGGCCGCATTTCGGGCAGATGAAGGTCGACATGTTCTCGATCAGTCCGATGACCGGCGTCTTCAGCGTCTGGAACGCCCGCAGCGCCTTGCGCGCATCCAGCAGCGCCACGTCCTGCGGGGTCGACACCACGATGGCGCCGGTGACCTGGAACCGCTGGCACAGCGTCAGCTGGATGTCGCCGGTTCCGGGCGGCATGTCGACGATCAGCGCGTCCAGCTCGCCCCATTCCACCTGGGTCAGCAATTGCTGCAGCGCCCCCATCAGCATCGGGCCGCGCCAGATCACCGCGTCGTCTTCCTTCATCATCAGCCCGATCGAGATCATGGTGACGCCATGCGCGGTCAGCGGGATGATCGTCTTGCCGTCGGGCGAGGCGGGGCGCTTCGACACGCCCATCATGCGCGGCTGGCTCGGCCCGTATATATCGGCGTCCAGAAGCCCCACGCGCCAGCCCTCGCGCGCCAGCGCCACGGCCAGATTGGCCGAAACCGTGGATTTTCCCACGCCCCCCTTGCCGGATCCGACCGCGATCAGCCGCTTGACGCCCGGCACCGGCTGCGGGCCGCCGCCGCCGGTCGGGTGCCGGCCGATCTTCAGCGACGGCGCCTCGCCCGGCGGCGCCGGGCGCTTGGG
>SLKW01000234.1 GCA_007134405.1 Paracoccaceae bacterium | reverse complement strand
TCTCCTCGCCGCGCTGGCGGCTGTCGATCTACAACACGATGGTGGTGGGCGTCTCGGCGGCGCTTCTGGCGACCGTGCTGGGCACGATGGCCTCGCTCGCGATGGTGCGCACCAAGCTGCCCGGAAGCCGCGTCATCATGGCGCTGATCATCTCGCCGATGGTCGTGCCGCTGGTGATCACGGCGCTCGGGATGTTCTTCTTCTTCACCCGGCTGGGGCTGACCAACTCGCTGCCGGGGCTGATCGTGGCGCATACCGCGCTCGGCATCCCCTTCGTCGTGATCACCGTCTCGGCCACGCTGCAGGGCTTCGACTTCAACCTGCCCCGCGCCGCCGCCTCGCTCGGCGCCTCGCCGCTCTATGCGTTCCGAAAGATCACCCTGCCGCTGATCGCCCCCGGCGTGATCGTCGGCGGCCTCTTCGCCTTCGCCACCTCCTTCGACGAGGTCGTGGTGGCGATCTTCCTCGTCGGCCCCGGCCAGCGCACCCTGCCGCGCCAGATGTTCAGCGGCATCCGCGAAAACCTCGATCCGACCATTGCCGCCGCCGCGACCTTCATGATCCTGATCTCGATCGTGCTTCTCTTCTGCGTCGAGATGCTGCGCCGCCGGTCCGAACGCATGCGCGGGCTGCGATAGCCCCCATCGCTTTCAGCGCTGCGCAGCCCGCCGCAATGCGCGTTCCAGCCCGTCCAGAAACCGCGACCGGTCGGCCTTGGTGAAGGCCCGCCCGCCGCCCTGCCGGAACGGATCGGCGGCCCGCAGGTCGGCCATCAGGTCGCGGGTGGCCAGCACATTGCCGATGTTCTTCTCGTGCAACTCCTCGCCGTTGTGCTTCAGCACCTGCGCGCCAGCCGCCACGCATTTCGCCGCCAGCGGGATGTCGCCGGTGATCACCACGTCACCCGGCCCGGCGCGCTCGGCGATCCAGCGGTCGGCCTCGTCCGGCCCCGCGGCCACGATCACCGTCTCGACCAACGGGTTGGCCGAGGGCCGGATCCCCCCGTTCGACACGATCACCATCGCCACCCGGTGCCGCGTGCCGACGCGCTCGACCTCGGCCTTCACCGGGCAGGCATCGGCATCCACGTAGATCGTCATCGTCTTCTGCGCTCCGTCGGCATCACGGATGGATACTTGCCTGACGTCCGCCCGCGCGACAAGCCGGGCAGACGCATGAGGACCGGGCGACAGGCACCGCATCCGCCCCCGGCATGTCGCCGCAGCGCCTCCGAACGTCTCTCCCGGCCCTGTGCATCCGGCCCGGCTTGTCCTACGGTCGTGCCACGGGAGTCCTACGGACGTCCTGCGCCGAGTCATACGTCTGGCATACGCGCGTCATACGTTTGTCATACGCTTGTCATACGCCTGCCAGCCCCCCTCTGGCGGGCATCAATCGCCCCCTGCGGCCGCGGAGTGACCGATGTTCCTGTCCGTCTTCGACATGTTCAAGCTGGGCATCGGCCCCTCCTCCTCGCACACGATGGGCCCGATGCTCGCCGCCCGCCGCTTCCTTGACCGGCTGCGGAATTCTCCCTTCAAAGCCAACGGGTTGCGCGCATCGCTCCACGGCTCGCTGGCCTTCACCGGCGTCGGCCACGCCACCGACCGCGCCGTGATCCTGGGCCTCGCCGGCTTCCTGCCCGACAGCTACGACGCCGAAAAGGCGGAAAAAACCCTCGCCCGGATACACGAGACCCGCCAGGTCGCCCCGCCCGACCTCGGCCCGCTCGCCTTCGACCCCGCGCAAGACCTCAGATTCGACTACGGCCCACCCCTCCCCGGCCATGCCAACGGTTTGATTTTATTGGCAACCGATGCCCAGGGCGACGTGATCCTGCGCGAGACCTACTACTCCATCGGCGGCGGTTTCGTGGTCACCGAGGCCGAACTTCAAACCGGCGACACCGGCACCGCGAAAGCCGATTTCCCGTACCCGTTCGACTCCGCCGCCGCGATGCTGCGTATGGCCCGGGACAGCGGCCAGACCATTGCAAACATGAAGCGCGCCAACGAGTTAGCGGTCCACACCCCCGCCGAACTCGACGCCGGGATCGCGCGCATCTGGCAGGTGATGAACGCCTGCATCGACCGCGGGCTGGCCACCGAAGGCACGCTTCCCGGCGGGCTCAAGGTGCGCCGCCGGGCAAAGGCCCTGCACACCGCGCTCCAAGCCGAATACGGCCTCAACCTGACCGCCCCGCATGTCATCAACGACTGGATGTCCTGCTATGCCATGGCGGTGAACGAGGAAAACGCCGCCGGCGGACAGGTCGTCACCGCCCCCACCAACGGCGCGGCAGGGGTCGTTCCCGCCGTCATCCGCTACTGGCTCGACCACGTCCCCGGCGCGAGCGAACGGCGCGTGGACGACTTCTTGCTGACGGCTGCGGCCATCGGCGGTCTCATCAAACACAATGCCTCGATCTCGGGCGCCGAATGCGGCTGCCAGGCCGAGGTGGGTTCCGCCGCGGCAATGGCGGCGGCGGGGCTTTGCGCGGTGATGGGCGGCAGCCCCGAGCAGATCGAGAACGCCGCCGAGATCGCGCTCGAGCATCACCTCGGCATGACCTGCGACCCGGTGAAGGGGCTCGTTCAGGTGCCCTGCATCGAACGCAACGGGCTGGGCGCGATCAAGGCGGTTTCCGCCGCCTCCCTGGCGCTCAGGGGGGACGGCACGCATTTCATGCCGCTCGACAACTGCATCGAGGCGATGCGACAGACCGGCGCTGACATGAGCGAGAAATACAAGGAAACCGCGCTCGGCGGACTGGCGGTCAACGTCCCGAACTGCTGAAATGGGAAAATGCGGGCGCCGTGCGCTGGCGCACATCCTCGTAAGATTCTGACATACAATCACAAAATGCGTCGCGTTCACTATCTGGAGATCTTCCTCCGTCGCGGGGACGCCGCGCGCGCGGACGGCACGGGGCGGGT
>SLKW01000333.1 GCA_007134405.1 Paracoccaceae bacterium | reverse complement strand
CACTGCGCAGCCAGCGCGGCACCTCGATCTTCAGCGCGCCAGGGCGGCGAGGAATTGGGCCAAGGTCGTCGGCTGGTCGCGTGCGGCCCTTGCCGGTTATGACGAGGACCAGGCGCAAGCCGCGCGCGCGCGAGGACAAGATGAAGCCGGTCAGGGCCCGCTGCGCCTCGGCCAACGTCATGCCGTGCAGGTCGATCCGCGCTTCGGGTTCGAGCTTGCCGCGAGTCATCCGCGCATGCTTGCGGCGGTCCATCCTGACCGGAATGCGGGCCAATTCGTCGGCCAACGGCACGGCGCTGTCCATCCCCCAACGCATGGTTGTCGAAGGAGGGACGGGCAGCTTAATTGCAGATTGAGGATACTCAGCCGGACGGGCTGTAGCCGGCGCACCTGGATCGATCACCGGCCCACGCCGGTCGACGACCGAAGGGTCGGGTGCGGGTTGCAACCGCCGCGTCGTGCGCGCGACGCGTTGCCAGATCTCGCGGTCTTCGTCGCTCAGACGGCGCGGCATCGCAGCCCTCATCGCAAACCCCGACGCCAGACGGGGTGGGGTAGGGCTCAGCCGCCGGTCGCGACGAGCTTCCAATTCGGGTTGTCGGAGCCCATCTCGCGGGCGAACGTCCAGACGTCGCGCTGGCGCTTGATCGTGTTCGGATCGCCCTCGACGATCTTGCCATCGCGGTCGCGTACGACCGAGGTCAACTCGCCGACGAACCGAACGGTAATTTCGGCCTCGCTGCGCGCGCTGTCGAAGGTAGCATCGGCCAATTCGACTTCGCGGACACCGACGAAGTTGGCCTCTACCTTGAGCCCCTCGCGTTCGCGCAATTGAACGACTTCATCGAAACTTTCGAACACGTCACGCGACAGGAACGGCACCAAGTCGTCCATGTTGCCCTGTTCGAACCCCATCAGGATCATTTCGTAGGCGCCGCGCGCACCTTGCAGAAACTCTCCGACATTGAAGTCGGGCTCGATCCGTTTCATCTCGGCCAGTGCCTTGGCTTGGGGCGAACCCGCGGAAACGTGATCGGTAATGTCGTCGTCGGCCCCGCCTTCGATCACATCGAAGCCGCGCCGGTTCGGCGCATTGGCGCCGGGAAGAGGTTCGGGGGGTCTTTCATAACCTTCGCGCGTGCCCAGGACACTCCGCAGCCGAAGGATCAGGAAAACGGCTATTCCGGCCAGAACGAGCAGTTGAATCACAGCAGAGTCCATTGTGTCCTCGAAGGGAGATCGCGGCATGTTGCATGCGTTGCCCTGCTATGTAAGGTGCCGGGGCGTGCGAGTCCACCACATGCGCCCGGAAGGAGCGCCGAGATGCCACTGGTGCTGATCTTTCTGGTTCTGCCGCTGGTCGAGATCGGCCTGTTCATCGTGATCGGCGGTCGGATCGGGTTGTGGCCAACACTGTCGCTGATTGTCCTTGGCGGGCTTGCAGGCGTTCTCATCCTTCGGGCGCACAAGGCACGCGCGATAGAGGTGATGAACCGGGGCCTCCGCGGTGTTTCGCCGGGCACGTTCCTGGCGCAGGGCGCATTCCAGGTTGTGGGCGGAATTCTCTTGATCCTGCCAGGATTTCTGACCGACGCGCTTGGAGTCTTTCTGCTTCTGCCGCCGGTGCAGCGAGCCGTCCTGCGGTGGGTGCAAACCCGGGTCAAGGTGCGTGCGGTGCATCTGCGTCCCACAGGCGCGGGCGGTCGCCAAGGGCGTGGCGAGGTCATTGAGGGTGAGTATGAAGCCCATGACGAAACGCGACAGCCAGTCGATCCTGCCCGCCGAGTCGAGGGGCGGCACGACGAGCCCCGCAGCCATTGAGGCGCTCGCCGCGACCTGCTAGACACGCGTCCAACCCCGAGTTGTCAACAGGAGAGCTTCATGGCCGAGAACGGCAAGGACGAAAGCAAGGACACGGCCGCCAATCCTGGGGCGGCAACGGACGCGCAGGCGCAACAGCCGCAGGTGAAGGTGCAGGTCTTGGCGCAGTATGTGCGCGACCTGTCATTCGAGAATGCCGTGGCGCAGGGAAACATGACCCTACCTCAAGGCCAGCCCGACATCCAGGTTCAGGTGAGCCTCGACGCGCGCAAACGCGATACGGAGCATCAGTTCGAGATCATCAGCAAGTACCGGATCGAGTCGAAGACCAAGGACGAGGGCAAGACGCTCTTTCTGGTCGAATTGGAATACGCGGGTGTCTTTCATGTCGAGAACGTGCCGCAAGAGCAGTTGCACCCGTTCCTGCTGATCGAATGCCCGCGCATCCTGTTTCCGTTCGCGCGCCGCATCATCAGCGATGTCACGCGCGACGGCGGCTTTCCGGCGCTGAACCTTGATCTGATCGACTTCATGGCACTTTACCGCCAAGAAGTTATGCGCCAGAGCCAAAAGGCGAAAGCTGCCGGTGGCGGGGCCGCCCCGGCGCCGAGCGGTGCCCCTGTCGCCTGAGGAAACTCCTGGAGCACACCCAAAAAGGGGCCGAGCGATCGGCCCTTTTTGCTGTAAACTCGCGTCGGGTCGTGAGTTGTTAACACTCTTGCGTGAGGCTGGAACGAGCAGACTACCAGCCGATCGACAAGGAACCCGCCGTGATCAGTCAAAGCGATGACGTTTTCGCGACCGCCCCCGCTGCCGCGACCCGGCGTCAGTTGCGCCTCGATCGGCAGGCGCGAGTTGGTATCCTGCGCAACCTCAACGAACCTCCGAGGCTGCCGCCGCGCAAGGCTTCGTTGACCGGGAAATGGCTGGATCTGCGTAGCCGCCGCCGTTTGCGGCAACAAGGTATCGAACTGGCTCTGACGGAAGTACTGTCCGAAACGACTCACTCGCCACTTCAAGAACTAGGCCCTCGCGAGAATTTGTTTGCGGAGGCGCAAGGGGCTCAGACAGGTTTCGCTGACGTGGCGCATGCCGAGATGACCGCGACGGATGCGATATT
>SLKW01000381.1 GCA_007134405.1 Paracoccaceae bacterium | reverse complement strand
AGCGCCGGGGGCTGACGCCCCCGAGGGCCTCCGCCGCCGCCCGCGCGCCCTTGCGGAGCCTGGCGCGAGCGCCTAGACCCGTGGCCGAGCCGCAGCCACGAGGGTCCGATGCGCCTGTCCCGCTATTTCCTGCCCGTGATGAAGGAAACGCCCGCCGAGGCGCAGATCGTCAGCCACCGCCTGATGCTGCGGGCGGGCATGATCAAGCAGCAGGCCGCGGGCATCTATTCCTGGCTGCCGCTGGGCTACCGCGTCCTGCGCCGGATCGAGGCGATCGTGCACGAGGAGCAGGAGCGCGCCGGCCACATCCCGCTTCTGATGCCCACTCTGCAACCCGCCGACCTCTGGCAGGAGAGCGGGCGCTACGACGCCTACGGCCCCGAGATGCTGCGCGTGAAGGACCGGCACAAGCGCGACCTGCTTTACGGGCCGACGAACGAGGAGATGATCACCGACATCTTCCGCGCCCATGTCTCCAGCTACCGCGACCTGCCGCTCACGCTCTACCACATCCAGTGGAAGTTCCGCGACGAGATCCGCCCGCGTTTCGGCATCATGCGCGGGCGCGAATTCCTGATGAAGGACGGCTACAATTTCGACGTCGACCGCGACGCCGCGCTGCATGCCTACAACCGCCACATGGTCAGCTACCTGCGCAGCTACGAGCGCATGGGCCTGACGGCGATCCCGATGCGCGCGGCCTCGGGGCCGATCGGCGGCGACGACACGCACGAATTCCTGGTCCTTGCCCAGACCGGCGAGTCCGAGGTCTTCTACGATGACCGGGTGACCCAGTTGAAGCTCGGCGCGCGCGACGTCGATTACGACGACCGCGCTCAGGTGGCCTCGGTCTGCGCCGAATTCACCTCGCTCTACGCCCGCACCGACGAAACCCATGACGAAGCCGCCTTCGCCGAGGTGCCCGAGGCCCACCGCAAGCACGGCCGCGGCATCGAGGTCGGGCAGATCTTCTACTTCGCCACCAAGTATTCCGAACCGATGGGCGCCGTGGTGGTCAACGCCGAGGGCCAGCGCGTGCCCGTCCACATGGGCAGCCACGGCATCGGCGTCTCGCGCCTTCTGGGCGCGATCATCGAGGCCAGCCACGACGACCGCGGCATCATCTGGCCCGAGGGCGTCACCCCCTTCCACGCCGGCATCGTCAACCTGCGCCAGGGCGACGCCGCCACCGACGCGGCCTGCGAAAGCCTCTACGCCGCGCTCAAGGCGCGCGGGCTCGACCCGCTCTACGACGACACCAGCGAACGGGCCGGCGCGAAATTCGCCACCCAGGACCTGATCGGCCTGCCCTGGCGCGTCACCGTGGGCCCGCGCGGACTGGCCTCGGGCAAGGTCGAACTGACCAGCCGGCGCAGCGGCGAAAGCGAGGAAATGTCCCCCGAAGACGCCGTCGCCCGACTGGAGGCGATCTATGACCCCCACCGCTGAGCCCCTGATCCGCGCCGCCGAGCCGCGCGACGAAGACGCCTGGCGGCGGCTCTGGGCGGGCTACCTGCGCTTCTACCGCGCCGAGGTGCCCGAGGCGGCGACCGACGTCGCCTGGGCGCGGCTTCTCGACCCCGAAAGCGACATGGCCTGCCTGGTCGCGGTAGAGGGCGGCGAGGTCATCGGCATCTGCAACTACCTCTTTCACGCCTCGACCTGGTCGCCGCAGCCGGTCTGCTACCTGCAGGACCTCTATGTCGACCCGCAGGCGCGCGGCAGCGGCGCCGCCCGCGCCCTGATCCTGGCCTGCGAGAAAGCCGCCCGCGACGCCGGCGCCTTCCGCCTCTACTGGACGACGCAGGAATACAACGGTCCCGCCCGCTCGCTCTACGACACGATCGTGCCGCGCTCGTCCTTCATCGTCTACCGCAAGCCGCTCTGACCCCGCGCCCCCCGGCCCGCGCGCCGGGGCGCGATCAACCTTCCGGCAGCGCGCCCGGCACCCGCCACGTCCGCCCTTGACCCCGCCGGGCAATGGTTGGAGTTAGGGCGCGCCTCACACCGGGACCAGGACATGACCGGCAAGACCCGCCCCTTCGCGGCTTTCGAATGGATGATCGCCTGGCGCTACCTGCGCGCCCGCCGCGCCGAGGGCGGGGTCAGCGTGATGACCTGGATCTCGCTCATCGGCATCACGCTCGCCGTCTTCGCGCTGATCGCGACGCTCTCGGTACGCTCGGGCTTCCGGGCCGAATTCGTCGACACGATCCTCGGCGCCAACGCGCATGTGACGATCTACGCCGCCGCCACCTTCGACGATCAGGGCCGGCAAAGCCGCGTGATCCCGGATTTCGACGCGATGGCCGAACGCGTCGCCGAAGTCCCCGGCGTCATCCGCGTGGCCCCCTTGATCAAGGGCCAGGTCATGGCCAGCCGCGACGAACGCACCGCCGGGGTGGAAGTCTTCGGCATCCGCCACGACGACCTCCTCACCATCCCCCGCATCGCCGACCCCGAACAGGCGCATGGCGACATCCAGCGCTTCGACGAAGGCATCGCCATCGGCTCGGGCGTGGCGCGCGAACTCGGCGTCGTGGTGGGCGACCGCATCCGGCTCATCTCGCCCGACGGGGCGCAGACGGCCTTCGGCACCTCGCTGCGTGTCTCGGCCTACGAGGTCGTCTACATCTTCACCGCCGGGCGCTACGACATCGACCGCACCCGCGTCTACATGCCGTTTTCCGAGGCGCAGTACTATTTCAACCGTGACGACGTCGCCGACGAGCTTGAGGTGATGGTCGCCGATCCCGACCGGATCGAGGCGATGACCGGCCCGCTGCTGCGCGCGGCGGGCGAGCGCGTGATGCTCTGGACCTGGCGCGACAGCGCCAGCGCCTTCCTGCGCGCGCTCACCATCGAGGACAACGTGATGTTCGTCATCCTCTCGATCCTCGTGCTGATCGCGGCGATGAACATCATCTCCGGGCTCATCATGCT
>SLKW01000169.1 GCA_007134405.1 Paracoccaceae bacterium | reverse complement strand
CGCTGACGGTGATGCCGCAGGAAGCGTGCCGCAATCTGCAAACGCTGACCGATCATGGCTTTCTCGGCGCCTACGGCTTCTACGAGGCGATCGATTACACGCCGGCGCGGGTGCCGCGAGGCAAGCCAAGCGCCATCGTGCAGGCCTTCATGGCGCATCACCAGGGCATGAGCCTGCTGGCCTTTGCGCATGTCCTTCTCGACCAGCCGATGCAGCGCCGTTTCATGTCCGACCCACTCGTGCGGGCGACGGAATTGCTGCTACAGGAACGAGTACCGAAGAAAGGCGCCACCCTGCACCCCCACGCGGCCGAAGTGAGCGCCGCCGCCCGCCCGCCCAGCGCGGACCTCGGTTCGATCATGCGCGTGTTCACCGACCCGAACACGCCACTCCCTGAGGTGCACCTGCTGTCGAACGGCCGCTACCACGTGATGGCGACTCATGCCGGCGGTAGTTACAGCCGCTGGCGCGACCTCGCCGTCACCCGCTGGCGCGAGGACGCCACCTCCGATGGCTGGGGCACCTTCATCTACCTGCGCGACCGCGACAGTGGCAAATACTGGTCGACCGCGCACCAGCCGACCCTGCGCCGGTCCGACCACTACGAGGCGATCTTCGTGCAGGGGCGTGCCGAATACCGGCGGCGCGACCAGGCGATCGAAGCCCACACCGAGATCAGCGTTTCCCCTGAAGACGACGTCGAGATCCGCCGTGTCACGCTCACCAACCAGTCGTCGCGGCGCCGTCACATCGAGGTGACGAGCTACGCCGAAGTGGTGCTGGCGCCGTTGAATGCCGACCTCGCGCACCGCGCCTTCAGCAACCTGTTCGTGCAAACCGAAATCCTGCCCGAGCGCCAGGCGATCCTCTGCACCCGGCGCCCGCGAGCGCCGGGCGAGCAGGTGCCCTGGATGTTTCACCTGCTGGCCGCGCCGGGCGCGGTCGCCGACGCATCGTCTTACGAAACCGACCGCGCGCGCTTCATCGGACGCGGCCGCACGGCGGCCAACCCACGAGTGCTCGACAGCGGTGAGAGCCCCCCTACCCTGTCGAACACCGAGGGATCGGTGCTCGACCCCATCGTGGCGATCCGCCGCACCCTGACCCTGTCACCCGACGAATCGGCGACCGTGCAGGTCATCTCCGGGGTCGCAGACACGCGCGAGACCGCTTTGGCCCTGATCGAGAAATATGCCGACCGTCACTTCGTCGAGCGTGCCTTCGAGATGGCATGGTTCCAGGGCCAGGAAGTGCTACGCCATCTCAACGCCACCGAAGCCGATGCGCAGATCTTTGGCCGCCTGGCCAACTCCGTTATTTATGGCCATGCCTTGCGCCGGGCCGCGCCCGGCATCATTGCCCGCAACCAGCTGGGGCAGTCCGGGCTATGGCGCTTTGGTATCTCGGGCGATCTGCCGATTGTTCTGCTGCATATGGGCGACATCAACCGGATCGACCTGGTCAGACAGGTACTCCAAGCACATGCCTATTGGCGCATGAAGGGCCTGTCCGCCGACCTGGTGATCGTGAACGAGGATTTCTCGGGCTACCGGGCAGTGCTGCAAGACCAGATCATGGGCCTGATCAACGCGGGACCCGAAGCGCAGCAGCTCGACAGGCCGGGCGGAGTCTTCGTGCGACGTGCCGAGGAGCTTTCCGAGGACGAGCGGGTGCTGCTGCAGACGGTCGCGCGCATCGTCTTCAGCGATACCGCCGAAACCCTGATCGAGCAGGTGGAACGCCGCGTTTCGCCGGAGCGTACGTCGGATCTATTGGCGCCTGTAAGGCAAGCCGCGGCCGCACCGGTCGATCCCCTGGCGCCGCGCAAACGCATTTTCAGCAACGGCCTGGGCGGCTTCACGCGCGATGGGCACGAATATGTTGTCACCCTCGAACCGGGTCAGACCACGCCAGCGCCGTGGGCCAACGTGATCGCGAGCCCGCACATCGGCACGGTCGTCAGCGAAAGCGGCAGCGCGTATACCTGGGCGGAAAACGCGCACGAGTTCCGCCTCACCACCTGGCACAACGACCCGCTCTCCGATAGTAGCGGCGAGGCGTTCTATATCCGCGACGAAGAAACCGGGGAGTTCTGGTCGCCGACACCGCTGCCGGCCCGTGGCCGCTCGGGTTACGTGTGCCGCCACGGCTTCGGCTATAGCGTGTTCGAACATGACGAAGCCGGCATCGCCTCGGAACTGTTCTCCTACGTCGCCATGAACGCACCGGTGAAGTTCGTGGTGGTCAAGCTACGCAACCAGTCGAAACGCCCGCGCAGCCTGTCGTTGACCGGCTATTGGGAGCTGGTGCTCGGCGAGTGGCGGCACGCCAATCTGATGCACATCGTCACGGAACCCGATCTGCACAGTGGGGCGCTGTTTGCCCGCAATGCCTACGGCCGCGAATGCGCCAACCGGGTGGTGTTTGCGCAGGTCAGCGAGCGGGAGCGGTCGGTGAGCGGAAACCGGACCGAGTTCATCGGCCGCAACGGCTCGCTGGCCAAACCGGCGGCGATGCGCCGCAAGCGCCTGTCGGGCCGAACCGGCGCGGCTTTTGATCCGTGTGCCGCGATCCAGACCCGGATCGAGCTGCCTGCAGGGCAGGAACACGAGATCGTGTTCGTCTTCGGTGCGGCGGCCAACGCCGACGAAGCGCGTCACTTCATCCAGCAATTCGGCGGGCGCGCAGGCGCGCGCCAGGCGCTGGAAACGGTGTGGGACTATTGGAACCGCACCCTGGGCGCGGTGAATGTCGACACACCCGACCCCGCGCTGAACGTGCTGGCCAACGGCTGGCTGGTGTATCAGACGATATCCAGCAGGCTGTGGGGGCGCAGCGGCTATTACCAGTCCGGCGGTGCCTACGGTTTCCGCGATCAACTGCAGGACACCATGGCGCTGATCCATGCGACACCGTGGCTGGCTCGCGAGCAGTTGATCCGTTGCG
>SLKW01000107.1 GCA_007134405.1 Paracoccaceae bacterium | reverse complement strand
GTCGCCGACTTCGTGCGCAAGGGCAAGCTCGACTTCCGCGATCTGGTGACCTCGATGATCGTCGATCTCGCAAGGATCGCCGCGCGGCGCTTCATCCTTGGCCCGCTGGCAGGGGCGCTGTCGGGCGCCCTCGGCAATGCCGGCGGGATCTTCGCCTCCGTACTGCACGCCGGCGGCACGGTCGGTGCGCCGGGTCCCGGCCGGATGGTTCCGGCGCTGGCCTTTGCAGGCGCCCCGCGCATGCATTCGGGCGGCTGGGCCGGACTGCGCCCCGACGAGGTTCCCGCGATCCTGCAGCGCGGCGAGCGCGTGCTCTCGCGCCGGGAGGCCACCGGATACGCCGGGCGCGGCAGCGCGCCGAGCGTCAATGTCACCATCATGACCCGCGACGCGGAAAGCTTCCGCCAATCGCGGACGCAAGTCGCCGCGGACATCGCCCGCGCGGTGTCGATGGGCCGCCGCGGTCTCTGAGGATCCCTGCAATGGCGTTTCACGAGGTCCGGTTTCCGGACGCGATCAGCCGTGGCGCGCGCGGCGGGCCGGAACGGCGCACGCAGGTGGTCGAGCTCGTCTCCGGCCACGAGGAGCGCAACGCGAGCTGGGCCAACTCGCGCCGCCGCTACGATGTCGCCTACGGCATTCGCCGGGCCGACGATCTGGCGGCCGTCGTGGCGTTCTTCGAGGCCCGCAATGGGCGCCTGCACGGCTTCCGCTTCAAGGACTGGGCCGACCACAAGTCCTGCCTGCCCTCGGGCCAGCCCTCACCGCTCGATCAACCCCTCGGCACCGGCGACGGGGTCCGCACGGCGTTCCCGCTCGCGAAGCGCTACACCTCCGGCGCGCAATCCTGGACGCGCGCGATCACCAAGCCCGTCGCGGGCACCGTCCGAGTGGCCCTCGGCGGGACCGAACAGCTCTCGGGCTGGTCGGTCGATACCTCCACCGGCGTCGTGACCTTCGGCTCGGCCCCCGGCGCGGACGTCCCCGTCACCGCGGGCTTCGCGTTCGACGTGCCGGTCCGCTTCGACACCGACACGCTCGACGTGACGCTTGATCTCGAGCGGCTCGGCTCGATCGCCTCCATCCCGCTCCTGGAGATCCGCAAATGAACGACGAGACCGGCTTCATCGCCGCCGCCCTGCGCGACCTCCTCGCCTCCACCGCGGTGATCCTTGCGGCTTGGGGCGCGCTCGGCGGCGCGACGAACGCCCTGACCACGAAGATGCGCCTGCGCGACGCGATCCGCCACGTCCTGCTCGGCGGCATCATCGCCGCGGGGATGGGCAGCCTCTCGATGGCCGTCGTCGCGCTCTGGCTCGACCTGCCGCCCGAGGCGGTGGCGGCGGGCGGGGCCGCGGGCTCCGCCGCCTATCTGGTCGGCGTCTTCGGCCCGGCCTTCATCGAGGTCGCGCTCGCCCGGCTGCGCGGCACGGGAGGCAAGGGCGATGCCTGACCTCCTGCGCCTTGCGCGGCGCATCCGCTGCGACAGCGCCAACCCCGCACGCCTCTTCACCCACCGTCTCGGCGTCGGCCTCGTCGTGGCGGCGCTGATCCTCCTCCTTTCGCTCCTGAGGTGATCCCATGCAGACGACGACCAGAACCACGGATCGCGGCCAGCTGGCCCTGATCCGGCACGAGGGCATCGTGCCCGGCCCCTATCTCGACGTGAAGAACATCTGGACCGTCGGCATCGGCCACACCGCCGAGGCGGGACCGCCGGACCCGGCAACGATGCCGCGCGGAATGCCCGACGATCTCGAGGCCGGGATCCGCGAGGCCTTCCGCCTGTTCCGGGCGGACCTTGCCGCCTACGAGGCCGAGGTGCGGCGCGCGGTGAAGGTCCCGCTCGCCCCGCACGAGTTCGATGCGCTGGTGAGTTTCCACTACAACACCGGCGGCATCGTCAGGGCCGCGCTGACCCGGCATCTCCAGGCGGGTGATCGCATTGCGGCGGCCGATGCGTTCCTGAACTGGCGCAGGCCCGCCTCGATCGTCCCGCGCCGCGAGGCCGAGCGCGACCTCTTCCGCCACGGCCGATATCCCGCGGGATCTATCCCCGTCTGGTCGGTCGATCGCAACGGCCGCGTCGACTTCTCGCGGCCGATCCGACGGCTGAGCGAGGCCGAGGCGCTGGCGCTGATGCGTCCGCAAGCCGCGCCAGTGGCGCCCCTCGCGCCGCCCCAACCCGACCCCCCGGCCAACTGGCTCGCCCGGCTGGCCGGCGCCTTCGCCAATCTCACCCGGAGGGCCTGACCCGTGCGCTACATCCGCCCGAAATCCCTCACCTGGTGGGCCGGCCTGCTGGCCGTGGCCACCGGCACCGCCAACATGGCGCTCCCCGCGACCGGATCGCTTGCCGAAATCGCCCGGCTGGTCACGCTGCTGTCGGGCTCCGGGGACGCATCCCCGGCCGCGCTGATCGCGCTCGGACTCGGCCTGATCGGGCTGCGCGACCGGATCGAGCGCGGCTTCGGCGCGCGGCCGACGCCGCAAGCGAACTCCAGCCTCCGCTATCGGCGATGAAGACGCTTTCGCCGATCCTGCAGGCGCATCTCGATACCGGTACGACGACACTCGCCTGGTGCTGGCGGCTCATGCGCGGTGACGGTGCGGTCTATGGCTTTACCGACCACGACCGGCCGCTCGCCTTCGACGGGACGGAGTTCGAGCCGGAAAGCGGCTTTGCCGCGTCCGAGTTGCGCGCGGGATCGGACCTCGCGGTCGATGCGCAGGATGCCGAGGGGGCGCTGACAAGCGCGCGGATCACCGAGGCCGATATCGCCGCGGGCCTTTGGGACGGCGCCGAGGTGGAGGTCTGGCGGGTCAACTGGTCCGCTCCCTCGCAGCGGGCGCTGTTGCGCCGGGGCGCCATCGGGCAGATACGGCGCGGCCGGCTGGCCTTCGTCGCCGAGATGCGCGGCATGGCGCATGTCCTCGGCCAGACGGTCGGCCGG
>SLKW01000281.1 GCA_007134405.1 Paracoccaceae bacterium | reverse complement strand
CATCGCCAATCGTGGCGAGATCGCCGCCCGCATCATCCGCACCGCGCGCGCGATGGGCGTGGCCAGTGTCGCCGTGCATTCCGACGCCGACACAAACGCGCTGCATGTCGCGCTTGCCGACGAGGCCGTGCCCATCGGCGGGCCGCGCCCGGCCGACAGCTATCTGCGTGGTGATCGCATCATCGAGGCAGCGCTCGCAACCGGCGCGCAGGCCATCCATCCGGGTTATGGTTTCCTGTCGGAAAACCCCGATTTCGTCGAGGCGGTGGAAGCCGCAGGCCTGATCTTCATCGGCCCCTCCGCGCAGGCGATCCGCGCCATGGGCCTCAAGGATGCCGCCAAGGCGCTGATGCAGAAGGCCGGCGTGCCGGTGGTGCCAGGCTATCACGGTGACAATCAGGATGCCGAGCACCTCGCGGGTGCGGCCGATGCCATCGGCTACCCGGTGCTGATCAAGGCGGTCGCGGGCGGCGGCGGCAAGGGAATGCGGCGCGTCGATGACCCGCGCGATTTCATGGACGCGCTGGACAGCGCCAAGGGCGAGGCGGCGACGGCCTTCGGCAACGATGCCGTGCTGATCGAGAAATACATCGAGAAGCCGCGCCATATCGAGCTGCAGGTCTTTGGCGACGGCGACCATGCGCTGCATCTGTTCGAGCGCGACTGCTCGCTCCAGCGCCGCCACCAGAAGGTGATCGAGGAGGCGCCCGCGCCCGGCATGACGACCGAGGTGCGCGCGGCGATGGGCGCGGCGGCGGTGCGCGCCGCCGAGGCGATCGGCTACAAGGGCGCCGGCACCGTCGAGTTCATCGTCGATGGCGCGCATGGGCTCAGGGCCGACGGGTTCTGGTTCATGGAGATGAACACGCGCCTGCAGGTCGAGCATCCGGTGACCGAGGCGATCACCGGCATCGACCTGGTCGAATGGCAGTTGCGCGTCGCCGCTGGCGAGCCGCTGCCGGCGCGGCAGGCGGAGCTGGCGATCGACGGCCATGCCTTCGAGGCGCGGCTCTACGCCGAGGACGTGCCGGCGGGCTTTCTGCCGGCGACCGGGCGGCTGGATCACCTGGCCTTCCCCGAGGCGGCGCGCATCGATACCGGCGTGCGGGCGGGCGATGCGATCAGCCCCTGGTACGACCCGATGATCGCCAAGGTCGTGACCCACGGGCCGACGCGCGCCGTGGCGCTGGCGCGGCTGCGCGCGGCGCTGGCCGGCACCGAGGTGGCCGGGTCGGTCACCAACCTGGCCTTTCTGGGGGCGCTGGCGTCGCATGACGGGTTCAGCGCGGGCGATGTGGACACCGGGCTGATCGCGCGCGACCTGCAGCGGCTGGTCGCCGCGCCGGAGCCCGCGCCCGAGGTGCTGGCATTGGCGGCGCTGGCGGCGCGCGGGCAGGACGGCGCGCCCGCGCCGCTGTCGGGCTTCGCGCTCTGGTCGCCGCTGTGGCAGACGCTGGTATTGCAGCGCGGCGAGACGGTGCACGAGGTGCGGGTCGCGCGACTGGCCGACGGGGCCTTCGGCATCCGTGCCGGCGGCGCCGAGATGCGGGCCGAATGGCGCGGCGGCCGCTGGTGGATCGAGGGGCGGGCGGCGCCGGGCCGCGCGATCCGGCAGGGGGCGCGGGTGTCGGTTTTCGGCGCGCAGACGGTGATCTTCACGCTGCCCGACCCGCTGGCGGTCGAGGCGGCGGCGGGCGCGGCGGCGGGCGTGGTCACGGCCCCGATGCCGGGGCTGGTGAAGGCGGTCTTCGTGGAGCCCGGCGCGTCGGTCGCCAAGGGCGCGCGGCTGGCCGTGCTGGAGGCGATGAAGATGGAGCACACGCTGAGCGCCGGGCGCGACGGCGTGGTGGCCGAGATCCTGGCCGGCGCCGGGTCGCAGGTCGAGGCCGGCGCGCCGCTGATCCGGCTGGAGGAGGAGTGAGCGCGGCGCGGAAAGGAGGCCGAGATGCCTGAGGCCGTCGAGATCTTCGAGGTCGGCCCGCGCGACGGGTTGCAGAACGAAAAGCGCCTGATCCCGACCGCCGAGAAGGTGGCGCTGGTCGACCTGCTGTCGCGGGCGGGCTACCGGCGGATCGAGGTGGCAAGCTTCGTCAGCCCGAAATGGGTGCCGCAGATGGCGGATTCGGCCGAGGTGCTGGCCGGGATCGCGCGCGCGCCGGGGGTGCGCTACGCGGCGCTGACGCCGAACATGAAGGGCTACGAGGGCGCGCGGGCGGCGCGGGCCGACGAGGTGGCGATCTTCGCCTCGGCCTCGGAGGGGTTCTCGCAGGCCAATCTCAACTGCTCCATTGCCCAGTCGATCGACCGCTTCCGCCCGATCCTGCGGGCCGCGGCCGAGGACGGCGTGCCGGTGCGCGGCTACATCTCCTGCGTGACCGACTGCCCGTTCGACGGGCCGACGGCGCCCGGCGCGGTGGCCCGGCTGGCCGAAACCCTGCTGGCGCTGGGATGCTACGAGATCAGCCTGGGCGACACGATCGGCCGGGCGGTGCCGGAAACCATCACCGCGATGCTGCGCGCCGTCCTGGATGTCGCGCCGGCGGGGATGCTGGCGGGGCATTACCACGACACCGCTGGCCGGGCCTGCGACAATATCGCGGCCTCGCTGGAGATGGGCGTCCGGGTCTTCGACGCGGCGGTGGGCGGGCTTGGCGGCTGCCCCTATGCGCCCGGCGCGCAGGGCAATGTCGCGACGGAAGCCGCGGTGGCGCGGATCGAGGCGCTGGGCTTTGCCACCGGCCTGGACCGCGATGTGATCGCCGAAGCCGCCGGGATGGCAAGACGAATGAGGGAAGCGCAATGAGTTACGAGACGATCCTGATCGAGCGCGACGACCGCGGCGTGGCCCGTCTGGCGCTGAACCGGACCGAGAAGCACAATGCCATGTCGGCGCGGATGATCGTCGAGCTGCGCGAGGCGGCGTCGGAACTGGCCGCCGACGACGCGGTGCGCGTCGT
>SLKW01000119.1 GCA_007134405.1 Paracoccaceae bacterium | reverse complement strand
CGACCGGCGCGCCGCGCGGGTGACGGGGCTTGCGCGGGCCGGCCGCGCCTGGCGGCTGACGCTCGACAGCGGCACGCCGCACGAGGCCGAAAAGCTCGTCATCGCCGCCGGGGCCTGGTCGCGCGACCTCGCCCGCATGCTGGGCACGCGCATCCCGCTCGATACCGAGCGCGGCTATCACCTCGAATACGACCTGCCCGAGGCGGACATGCCCATCGCGCGCCCGCTCTGCCCGGTGCGGCAGGGCTACTACATGGTGCCGATGGCCGGGCGTCTGCGCGCCGCCGGCACGGTCGAGCTGGGCGGGCGCGATGCGCCCCCCTCCCCGCACCGCTGGGACCGGATCGAGGCCGGCGTGCGCGCGATCTTCCCCGACCTGCCACCGCCCACGCGACGCTGGTTGGGGCTGCGCCCCTCGCTGCCCGACAGCCTGCCGGTGATCGGCCCGGCGCCGCGCGCGACGGATGCGTTCTTCGCCTTCGGCCACGGCCATATCGGCCTGACCCTCGCCCCGCGCACCGCCGAGATGATCGCCGACCTCGTCGCCGGCCGCCGCGCCGGGATCGCGCTTGCCCCCTACAGCGCCACCCGCTTCTGGTCCTGACCGGCCCGGCGACGGCGCGAGCCTTCACCCCGGCAAACCGACGGCGCTCAAAATAATATTCTCGATATTATTTTTCCGCGCCTCGATGACGCTGGCCCCCTCGGACGGCCCGCCTGCCCCGAAAGCGTTGCATTTCACCGGGCAGCGAACGTTGCGCACCCCACCGGAATCGGCCCGAATCCGGCCGATTGCCGGTAAAGTGTCATACGCTTGTCATACGTTTGTCATACGCTTGGTGTACGCTTTGTGACACCCGTTTTCCCAGCAAGACAAGGCAAACACCCGCCTCCCGGCCCTGCCCCGACACACGCCCCGGAACGCCCGATCAAGGTTTCGGTAACCCCCCGGCCAAGACACAAATCCGCAACCGCGACGCCTAGCCTTGCCGCCTGAACAGCCGCACCAGCCCCGCCCCGCCGACCGACACCGTGAAGATCGCCGCCGCCGCCGTCACGATGCTCGGCCCCGCCGGCGTGTCGATCCCCAGCGACATCGTCAGCCCCCCCACCACCGCGATCCAGCCAAACACCACCGCCAGCGCCGCCATCCCCTCGGGCGACCGCGCATAGACCCGCGCCGCCGCCGCCGGCACGATCAGCATCGCCGCGATCAGAAGCGCCCCCACCACCCGCAGCGACGCCGCCACCGTCAGCGCCAGCGCCAGCGTCAGAACCAGCCGTTCCAGGTCCGGCCTGATGCCGCTGCTCTGCGCCAGCTCCTCGCTGATCGTCGCGGTCAAAAGCCCGCTCCAACGCCATAAAACAAGGACCAGAACCGCCATCGCCCCGCCCCCGATGACCCACAGTTCGGACCAGGACACGGTCAGGATGTCCCCGAACAGATAGGCCGTCAGATCGACCCGCACGCGCGGCAGGAACGACACCGCGACCAGCCCCAGCGCCAGCGCCGAATGCGCCAGCACCCCCAGCATCGTATCCATCGCCCAGCCCCGCCCGGCCAGCGTCGAGACCAGCACCGCCATCATCAGCGCCGTCGCCAGCGTGCCGATGAAGATCGAGATCGAAAACGCCAGCGCCAGCGCCACCCCCAGGATCGCCGCATGCGCGGTGGCGTCGCCGAAATAGGCCATCCGCCGCCAGATCACGAAGCACCCCAGCGGCCCCGCCGCGGCGGCCACCATCATCCCCGCGATCAGCGCGCGCAGCATGAAATCGTCAATGATCATGCGAATGCGTCTCGTGCGCCGTGGCGTGTCCGGGATGGTCGTGGCCGTGGTCATGCTCATGCCGGTAAAGCGCCAGCGCCCCACCCGTCCCCAACCCGAAAAGCGCCCGGTACTCCGGCGATGCCGAGACCGCGCTCGGCGTACCCTGGCAGCAGATATGACCGTTCAGGCACAGCACCCGGTCGGACGCGCTCATGACCACATGCAGGTCGTGGCTGACCAGCAGGATCGCGCAGCCCAGCTCTTGGCGCACGTCCTCGATCAGCCGATAAAATGCTGCGATTCCAGGCTGATCCAGCCCCTGCGTCGGCTCATCGAGCGCCAGCAGCTGCGGCTTTCCCGCCAGCGCACGGGCCAGCAGCACCCGCTGGAACTGCCCGCCCGACAGCGTCGCCATGTGCCGCCCGGCCAGACCCGGCACCCCGACCCGCGCCAGCAGCGCCGCGATCTCCGCCCGGGTCAGACGCCGGCCAAGCGTCAGGAACCGCGCCACCGTCAGCGGCAGGCTGGCATCCAGATGCAGCCGCTGCGGTACATAGCCGATGCGCAGCCGCTTCGACCGCGTCACCCGCCCGCCCGACACCGCCACCATGCCGAGAGCCGCCTTGAGAAAGGTGGACTTTCCCGACCCGTTCGGCCCCACGATGGTGACAATCTCGCCCGGTTGCAGCACGAAATCGATATCGTGCAACACCGGCGGCGCGCCACCATAGGCCACCGCAACCCGCGCCATGCGGATGAGCGGATCGCTCACAACGCACCCTCGACCGCGGGTTCGCTTCCCTGGCAATCCGGGCAAAGCCCGCTTGCCTCAAGGCTCGTGCGCTCGACCTCGAACCCGGCCCGGCGGGCATCGTTGTCAAGCGTGGCGCGCAGATGCTCGGCATGCATTTCCTCGACGCGCTTGCAGATCCGGCAGATGAGAAACGCGGCATGATGCGCCTCGCCGGGATGGGTGCAGGCGGTGAAGGCATTGATGCGGCGCAGTCGGTGGGCAAGCCCGTGCTCGACCAGAAAATCGAGCGCGCGGTAAGCAACCGGCGGCTGGCTGCCGAACCCATCCGCCGACAGACGCGCCAACACATCGTAAGCGCCCAAGGCCCCGTCCGCCTCGAGCAGGATCTCCAGCGCCCGCCGCCGCACCGGCGTCAACCGCAACCCCTGCGCCTG
>SLKW01000195.1 GCA_007134405.1 Paracoccaceae bacterium | reverse complement strand
GCGGGATCACGCGGATCGGCGCGCAGATAACCCGGCCGAAGTTCCGCCGCCGGAAAAAGCGCCGGGTTCCCGGTCAGGTCGATCACCAGATCGCAGCGCGACACCGCCCCGTCACGCGCTGCCTCGAAGACAAGTTGGCCGCGTGACGAGGGCGCGGGGGCCGCATAGTCGTCGACGGTCAACTCGAACTCGCCAAGATGCCCGCGCGCCGTTCGGATCCGCCCCTGCAGCACCGGAAAGTCGGTGCGCCGCGGCGGCATTACTTCCGATCCCGGCAGCAGCAGGACAGTGATATCCAACGCCTCGGCCAGCGCCCGCCCGGCCTCGACCGCTTCCTCGCCGCGGCCCAGGAGCAGTGTCACGCCCTCGCTTTCCAGGCTGACCAGTTCGAAGGGCGCGGGCGCCACCCCGGCCATCGCGATAAGTGCCGCCATCTTCGGTCCGGCCTGTGCAGCGGCCTCGGACCAGCCTGCCGTTTCGCGGACATTTACGAAGGACAAGGCGCCCTCGAAGCCATCAGCCTCGGCCACTTCGTTGAAGAGGGGCGCTTCTTGTGTGCAGGTAACGGTTACATCGGCGAAACTGCCGAGGGCCGCCCGGAACCGGTCGAGCTGCGCACGGCACAGCTGATGCGCCGGCTTGCCATCCGCCCCAACCTCGGCGAGAGCCTTGCCGTCCAGAGGCATCGTCCCCTCGCAGGAGCAGGTCAAGATCGTGCGTTCGGCCTCTGGCATGGACTTTCCCCGGTTGGAACTGGTGTTATCTTGCGCGATATAACCTTGCCGATCCGGGAAGGGTAGTCATGCAACCGTCGCAGTTGCGCGATCAACCCCGCTCCGGCAAGTGTCAAAGGGGAGGAGCCGCATGCTGGAAACCGCGCAGGCCATTGCGCTGCCGCCGCCGTACACGCTGGTGCGCAGCGACACCGCCGACGTGCTGGCCGAAGCCGTACGTCTGGCCCCGGAGGCCGGCGCGGGAACGCTGGTTCTGCACGAGGCACGCGGGCTTCTCGCCTTCGCCGTCGTGCTTGAACCCGAGGAGCCGCTGGAAAGCGCCCAAATGGCCTTCCTTCTGGGGATGGCCGCATTGACCGATGCGCTGGCCGCCCACTGCCCGCCCGAGCGACCGGTTCGCATCCTCTGGCCTGACGAGGTTCGGTACGACAAGGCGCGGCTGGGCGGCGGCCGTTTCGCCGTCGCACCCGGCACGAAACCGCAGGACGTCCCCGACTGGATGGTCTTCGCCGCCGAGCTCATCGCGGATCGCGAAGGGATCCCGGCACCCGGCGACTTCCCCGACTCGACCTCGCTCGTCGAGGAAGATTTCGAGCCGACCGAGGCAATCGTCTCGAGCTTCGCCTCCTACCTCATGCTCTATTTCGACCGCTGGGCGCACGAAGGTCTCGAAGCCGTTACCAACCGCTACCTGATGCGCATCGACCCGCCGCTTCTGCGTGGCGTCCGCCGGATCGAGGGTGATCGTTTGATCGAGATCACGCCCTCGGGCGGCAAGCGCCACCCGCCGCTGATGGAGGCGCTCGGCAAGACCGGCTGGCGGGCCGACGAGGGTCCGGTTCTGTGACGCTGCTGCCCCGCACCATCCGCCTCGATGCCTCCGACACGGTGGTCTTCACTCGCGCCGCCGAACCCGGCGAATGGGCGGTTCCCGGCACTTTCCTCTATTGGGGGCGGCCCGCCGAGACGATGAGCCGAAAGGAAGCGATCGCCTTCCGGTCGGGCTTTCTTGGCGTGGACAGTTTCGGCCATTCGACGCTGGTCGTGGTGCAGGAGGCAGCGGCGCAGGAACGCGCGCATATGGTGGCCGCGCTCGCCCGCGCGCTCGTCGCGCATCTCGGCGCGCCCGACATCGCCACCGCCACCCCGGCCGCCGAAGAAGAGGTGGCGCTGGCAGAAAGCCTTTGCCGGGGACACGCGGCGAACACGCTGATCGCGCTACATCGCACGCGCGACGGGGACGATATCCGCGAACAGTTCCGCACCCTGCGCCCCCGTGAGGAAACGGCCTTCGACGCGCCCTATCTGAGAGGCCATGATCGCGCCTTCCACGTCGTCGAGGAAGAGGAAGATGAAGGCGAGGCCATCGATCTGCTGGCCCTGCGCGGAGGACGCGATGCCTGAATTCTGGGTCGCCAGCGGCCATCACCTGACGCGGCTCGATCCGCAGGGCAAGATGCGTGTCACCGACGAGTTGCTGCTCGCCTGGCTCGCCCGTCCCGAGGTGCTGCCCCCGCCCGAGGCCTGCGCCGCCGAACGTGGGTTGCACGCGCGGCTCATGCAGGTGCCGCGCGCACCGGTCAGCCACCTCGAACTTGCCGCGCTGAAGGACGCGGATGCGCGCGAGAACTGGGGATTTCTTCTGACCCTCCGGGACACGCTCCTGCGCGCGGGCACCGTCGAGGACGGATATCTTTCGATTGTGCGCGAAGGTCACCGCCTGCCCATCGTCTTCATGAACCAGCTTGTGCAACTCATTTTGCGCAACGCGCTGGAAGGTTGCGACGATGCACAGGTCCTTCGCGCCGCCGAGATGTTCTTCCGCCCGCAGCGCGCCCATGTGAAGGACGACCGCCTGCTTCTGGCCGACGAAGAACTGGTGCAGCTTTTCGAGGCCGAGATGCACGCCTCGCCGCTCACCGCAATGTTCTCGGGTGGCATCGACAGTCTCGACATACTCGGCGGCGGCAACGAATGGACCTACTGGTCGCGCTCGGACGCACATACGACGGTGCTGAATTTCGGCGGCGACCCCAAGGCACGCGAAGGGCTCGCCCGCGCCATCGAGGCGTTTCTGGGGCATCTGATGGGGCTTCAGATCAGCGTCACCCCGGAACTGCGCGCCGACGACGTCGATCTGCGCTGGTTCGTCGGCCTCGACCCCGCCGGCACGGCGATCGGCAACGCGCTCTGGCACGGCGAGACGCCGCGCGAGACGCTGGTAGGGC
>SLKW01000343.1 GCA_007134405.1 Paracoccaceae bacterium | reverse complement strand
GGAACCTGCGCCGCTTCGCCGAATGGCGCCGCAGCGAGGCCTTCGCGAAGTTCGCCAGAACGAATGCGCAATCGCAGGTCATGGCCGCGCCGCTCGCAGTGTCGATGGCGGTGAACGTAGGCTTCATTCTGGGCATGGTCTTCGTGCCGGGCCTCTGGGCGGTGGTCGAGTATCTGTTCCCGATCGCGATGGTCACCTTTCTGGCCATCGGCATCTGGGCTTTTCGCCTTTACGGAGCTTTTATCGGCCGGGTGTTGACCGAGGGCGGCTTCAATTGCGCGGCGAACAACAATTTCGGCCAGATCCTGCCGGCCTTCGCCTTCTCGATGGTGGGCGTTGGGCTGGCCGCGCCCGCAGCGCTGAGCACGACCCCGGCGATTGCCGGTGCCGGCCTGGTGTTGTCGACCTTCTTCCTTGTCACGGCTGGATTGATTGCGGGACTGGCACTCATCCTCGGTTTCCGCTCGATGATGGAGAATGGCGCCAACCCCGAAACCGCGCCGACACTGATGATCATCGTGCCGCTGGTCACCGTGCTCGGCATCCTGACCCTGCGCCAGCATCACGGGCTGCACGAGCACTTTGGCGCCGTGGCGATCGCGGGTGAAAACCTGGCCTATCTCGCCAAGCTCATCTCGGTGCAAGTGGTCTTCGGGCTCTTCGGGCTTCTGATCCTGGCGCGGCAGGGTTATGCGAAGCGCTTCCTCTTCGGCGGCGAGAACTCGCCCGGCGCCTATGCGCTGGTCTGCCCGGGCGTGGGCTTTGCCGTGATGATGCATTTCTTCGTCAACAGGGGCCTGGTCGAGGCCGGGCTGATGGCGAAGTTCGGGCCGGGCTTCTGGGCGCTAACCGCGGTCGCGCTGGCTGCACAGGCGGCGATGATCTGGCTGGTGCTGCATCTCAACCGCCGCCATTTCGGTGCCCCGCGCCAGCCGGTTGCGGTTCCCGCCGAGTGAGCGGGCAAGCTTGAAGCGCAGGGGCGGCCCAAGGGCCGCTCTTTTTCTTTGCCGGCTCCTGCGCTATCCAAAATGCAGGGGATGGAGGAAAAGCGCATGTTCAGAGCTCTTGTCGTGGAAAAGGATGCAGACGGCCAGACGCAGGCCGGAGTACAGGAATTGGCCGAGGACCGGCTGCCCGAGGGGGATGTCACCGTGGCCGTCGAGTATTCGACGCTGAACTACAAGGACGGGTTGTGCCTGACCTCGGGCGGCGGGCTGGTGAAGAGCTATCCACATGTACCCGGGATCGACTTCGCCGGCACCGTCGAGGCATCGGACGATCCGCGTTACCGGCCCGGCGACAAGGTGATCCTGACCGGCTGGCATGTGGGCGAACGGCATTGGGGCGGCTACGCAACCAGGGCGCGGGTCAAGGCCGACTGGCTGGTGCCACTGCCCGAGGGGCTGAGCACGCAGCAGGCCATGGCGATCGGCACGGCCGGGCTGACCGCGATGCTGGCGGTGATCGCGCTGGAAGACCACGGACTGGAGCCTGGCGCGGGCGAGGTGCTGGTGACGGGCGCGGCAGGCGGGGTCGGCTCGGTCGCGGTGGCGGTGCTGGCCGCGCTTGGCCACCCGGTCGCGGCGGTGACGGGGCGGCCAGAACTCGAAGGGTATCTGCGCGATCTGGGGGCAAGCCGGATCGTGCCGCGGGCGGAACTGGCCGAGGCCGTCAAGCGCCCGCTCGAAGCCGAGACCTGGGCGGGCTGCGTCGATGCGGTGGGCGGCACCATGCTGGCGCGGGTGCTGGGGCAGATGAAGTACCGCGCCTCGGTCGCGGCGGTGGGGCTGGCGGGCGGCGCGACCCTGCCGACGACGGTGATCCCCTTTCTGCTCCGGGGCGTGAACCTGCTGGGGATCGACTCGGTGCTCCGGCCTTATGCCGACCGGGTCCGCGCCTGGGATCGGCTGGTGCGCGACCTGCCGATGGAGAAGCTGGAAGCGATGATCCGGCCGGCGCGGCTGGAGGATCTTCCCGACCTGGGCACGGCGATCCTGAAGGGACAGGTGCAGGGCCGCGTCGTGGTGGACCCGCGCGACTGAGGCAGGGCAATTTCCCGGCGACGAGTGGAAAAAGCAGGGGTGCGCGCATGCGCTCAAACCCGCAACCCCTTGTCAAGTATACGAAATCTCTCTGGCATTAACCGAAACGAAACCTTTGGAACGGCGCGAACGCATCGTCCGGCTCAACCGGTGCTCGCGGCCTCGATCGCGGCGGTGAATTCGCTGGTGAGCAGCGCGATGTCCTCGACCCCGACCGAGACGCGGAAGAACCCTTCCGAGATCCCGAGGGCCGCGCGCGCCTCGGGCGTCAGTCCCCGGTGCGAGCTGGAGGCCGGGTGCGAGAGGGTCGTGCCGATATCGCCCAGCGTCGGCGCGAAGGCGATGTTGGGCACGGCGCGCGTCAGCCGGTTCGCCGCATCGCGCCCGCCCGCGATCTCGAAGCTGACCATGTGCCCGCCCCGCGTGCCCAGAAGCGCCGCGGCGCGGTTGTGGTCGGGGTGGTCGGGCCGCGTCGGGTAGAGAACGCGCCGCACGCCCGGCAGGCCGGCCAGATGCTCGGCCAGGGCCACGGCATTCGCCTCGGCCCGGTCATAGCGCAGTTCGAAGGAATAGAGCCCGCGTTCGGCCAGCCAGCAATCAAAGGGGCTGGGCGTCAGACCGACCGTGACCGCGAAATCGTAGATCGCCCGCCGGACCGCCGCGTCGCGGCAAGCGACATAGCCCAGCGTCGCATCCGAATGCCCGGCGAGAATCTTGGTCACCGAATGGATCACGATATCCGCGCCATGCTCGAAGGGCCGGATGCCGCGCGGCGTGGTGAAGGTGTTGTCAACGGCCAGCAGGATCCCCCGTGCGCGCGCCAATTGCGCGATGGCCGGCAGGTCGGCCACGCGCAAGGTCGGATTCGAGACAACCTCGAGCAGGATCATCTTTGTTTCCGGCCGCAGCGCCGCCTCGACCGCG
>SLKW01000445.1 GCA_007134405.1 Paracoccaceae bacterium | reverse complement strand
GTGGCAGCCCGTAGGGGAATCGAACCCCTCTTTCCAGGTTGAAAACCTGGCGTCCTAACCGATAGACGAACGGGCCACTTGGTGCGTGCGCGGGTATTTAGGCCAGCCGCGCAGGGGGCGCAAGGGGGAAATGTGCGAAATCGCGCGTCGCGGATTCCTCATGCGGGCGCTGCGTCGTCGAGGCGCAATTGGACCCGGCGGCTGCCCCCATAGGTGTTGATCTCAATGCGCCCGGCGAGGTGGACGCGCCCCGGTCCCGAGCGTTCCAGCGCGGGGCCAAGCGGCGTGTCGAAGGCACCGAAAGCGATGGCGTCCAAGGCCGGGCCGGTGCTGTCGCCCACGCGCAGGCGCAGGTGCCGGTCGCCCACGCGGCGGGCTTCGCGGATCTGCAGGGCGGGCAGGGCGAATCGCGGGGCAGGGGCACCCTGGCCGTAGGGGCCCGCGGCCTCCAGCGCCTCGATCAGTTCGGGCGTGGCGGCGCCGGGCATCAGGAGGCCGTCGAGCCTCAGATCCGCCGCCCCCGTCGATCCGGCCCCCTGCCGCGCCAGCAATGCCCCCAGCCGCTCCATCGCCGCCTCCAGCTGGCCGCGTGCCACCGTCAGCCCCGCCGCCATCCGGTGGCCGCCGCCGCGCAGAAGCAGCCCTTCGGCCGTCAGACGCTGCACCGCCGCGCCCAGGTCCACGCCGGCGACCGAGCGGGCCGATCCCTTGCCCTCGGCGCCATCGAGCGCGATCACGACGGCGGGGCGGTTCGTGGCCTCCTTCAGGCGCGCGGCGACGATGCCGATGACGCCGGGATGCCAGCCCTCGGCCGCAGCCCAGACCAGGGGGCCGTCGATGCCGCGCCGCTCGGCCTGGGCCAGGGCCTCGTCGCGCACGGCGGCTTCGATCGCGCGGCGCTCGGCGTTCAGCGCGTCGAGCTGCGCGGCCAGCCGCGTGGCCTCGCCCGTGTCGCTGCAGGCCAGAAGCCGCGCGCCCAGATCGGCGGCGCCGATGCGCCCGCCGGCATTGACCCGCGGGCCAAGGACGAACCCCAGGTGGTAGGCGCCCGGCGCGCTGTCAATCCGCGCCACATCGGCCAGCGCCACCAGCCCCGGGCGTTGCCGCGCGGCCATTACCTTCAACCCCTGGCGCACGAAGGCGCGGTTGACGCCGGTCAGCGGCGCGACATCGGCCACCGTGGCCAGCGCCACCAGATCCAGCATCGCCATCAGGTCCGGCCCGGTCACGCCGCGTGCGCGCAGGCGCCGGTTGGCCTCGACCAGCAGCAGGAAGACCACGCCCGCGGCGCAGAGATGGCCCAGATCGCCGATCTCGTCCTGGCGGTTCGGGTTGACGACGGCAAGCGCCGGGGGCAGCGTTTCGGCGCCCAGATGATGGTCCACGACCACCACGTCGGCGCCTCTCGCCGCGGCGATCGGTCCGTGGCTCAGCGTGCCGCAATCGACGCAGACGATCAGGCCGTGATCGGCGGCCAGCGCGGCCATCGCGGCCTCGTTCGGCCCGTAGCCCTCGTCGATCCGGTCGGGGATATAGAGCGTCGCGTCATGCCCCAGCGCCCGCAGCCAGCACAGCAAAAGCGCCGCCGACGCCCCGCCATCGACGTCGTAATCGGCAAAGACCGCGATCCGCTCGCGCCGCTCCAGCGCGTGCAGCAGCCGTTCGGCGGCGGGTTCCATGTCGCGCAGGCGCATCGGGTCGGGCAGGAGCATGCGCAGGGACGGCGCCAGGTAGGCGGCGACCTCCTCGGCCGGCACCTCGGCGCGGGCCAGCACCGAGCAGAGCGCGGGCGCCAGCCGCGTGGCCTGGGCCAAGGCCTCGGCGCGGCGCTCGCGGTCAAGCTCGGGACCGATCCAGCGGCGGCCTGTGAACGAGGCGGCGACACCAAGATAGCCTGCCGCCGCCCCCAGCGTCTCGGCTGCGATCATTTCGCCGGGGTGCGATAGCGCATGCGCCGGACCGAGCCGGTCTTCGAGCGCATCAGCAGGGTCTCGGTCGTCAGCCAGTCGGGTTCGCGCTTCATGCCCGGCAGGATCGAGCCATCCGTGACGCCCGTCGCCGAAAAGATCACATCCGCCGTCACCATCTCGTCACGGGTATAGACGCGGTCCAGATCCTCGATCCCGGCCTTGGCGGCGCGGGCGCGTTCCTCGTCGTTGCGGAAGGTCAGCCGGCCGTACATCTGCCCGCCCATGCATTTCAGCGCCGCCGCCGCCAGCACGCCCTCGGGCGCGCCGCCCGAGCCCATGTACATGTCGATCCCCGTCAGGTCGGGCTCGGCGACATGCATGACGCCCGCGACGTCGCCATCGGTGATCAGCCGGATCGCCGCCCCGGTGGAGCGGACCTCGCGGATCAGATCCTCGTGGCGGGGGCGTTCCAGGATGCAGACGGTGATGTCCTCGGGCGGCCAGCCCTTCGCGCGCGCCAGCGCCCGCACGCGCTCGGCCGGCTCCATGTCCAGGGTCACGGTGTCGGGCGCGAAACCGGCCCCGATGGCAAGCTTGTCCATATAGACATCGGGCGCGTGCAGAAGCGTGCCGCGCGGCGCCATGGCGATCACGGTCAGTGCGTTCGGCATGTCCTTGGCGGTCAGCGTCGTACCTTCCAGCGGGTCGAGCGCAATGTCCACCGCCGGGCCGTGGCCGGTGCCGACCTGCTCGCCGATATAAAGCATCGGCGCCTCGTCGCGCTCGCCCTCGCCGATGACCACGACGCCTTCGATGTCCAGCAGGTTCAACTGCGCGCGCATGGCGTTGACCGCGGCCATGTCAGCGGCCTTCTCGTCGCCGCGCCCGACGAAATCGGCCGAGGCGAGGGCCGCCGCTTCGGACACGCGTGCCAGGCCGAGAGAGAGCAAGCGGTCGTGAAATTCGGGCGATTCGGCCATGGTCGCGTCCTCGGTCTGTTGCGGTGGGCATCATCTACCGCCAGACGCCGGGCCGGCACAACCCGCTGCGCGCCGGGTTCC
>SLKW01000071.1 GCA_007134405.1 Paracoccaceae bacterium | reverse complement strand
GGTCACTGCGCGTCCATGCCGACGGTGATCCGGTCGCCCCCCCCGGCCTGCGTAGGAAACGCATACGCCGGAGGGTCCGATGCGCCGAATTCTCGCCTGTCTTGCCGCAGCCGCCGTGTTGGCGACGAGCACTCCCCTCGCCGCGAATGGAGATGGCGCTGCATTGCAACAGGTGATCCGTGATCAGATCGCTGCCTTTCAGGAAGATGACTTCGACGCCGCCTTCAAATTTGCGAGCCCCGCGATCCGCAGGATCTTCGGATCGCCCGAGCGGTTCGGCCAGATGGTGCGTCAGGGGTATCCGATGGTCCATCGCCCGTCCGAGTTACGCTTTCTCGAGGCGCGACAAGGCAGCCGGTCTTCCATGCTTCAGCGTGTCATGGTGACCGATACGACCGGCCGTGTGTATCTGCTCGAATACGAGATGGTCGCGCGCGGCGGGACATATCTGATCAACGGCGTCCGGATCCTGCGCGGGGCGGAGGCGGGGGTCTGACCCGCTGCGGACGCTTGCGAGAACCCGAGACTTTGGCCCGCGCCGTGCCTTGCGGCGCGGCGAATCATCTGCTGACGCCGGTGCGTCCGCGAGCGCTACCATGAACCCTGTGTCGGATCGCGGGTTCGCGGTCGTCGGCGCAGCATCCACTTCACGGCAAAATCAACTTTTACGTCGCGTCACTGAGATTGACGACACAATTCTGTGCATCGGCCTGAAAACAGATGTTCGGGGTCATGGCGAAAGTTAAAAATTTACAACCATGCCCAAGTATCAGTTAAAGGATTTACATAATTATCGTTTCCCGAAAAAGAGTTACCAATTTTTTGACCCTTACGCTACAATGCCCGCGTACGGAGGAGGCCGTTGGGAGCAGGGCGCGATCAGGCGCTTGCCTGGCCTTCGCGCTTATGGAGGAGCACCATGTCGGATCAGACCCAGCCGCAAATCTATCCCGCATCCGAAGAGTTCGTCTCTCGCGCCCATCTCGATGCCGAGGGTTATGCGAAGATGTATGCCGCCTCGATCGACGATCCGGTGGCGTTCTGGAAAGAAGAAGGCAAGCGCGTCGACTGGATCCGGCCCTATACCAAGGTCAAGAACACCAATTTCGACTTCGGCAATGTCGACATCCGCTGGTTCGAGGATGGCACGCTCAATGTCTCGGCCAATTGCATCGACCGCCATGTGGTGACGCGCGGCGACCAGACCGCAATCATCTTCGAGCCGGACGATCCGAAAACCCCGGCGCGGCACATCACCTACAAGGAACTGCTCGAGCAGACGAGCCGGATGGCGAACGTGCTCAAGGAACACGGGATCGGCAAGGGCGACCGCGTGGTGCTCTATCTGCCGATGATTCCGGAAGCGGCTTACGCCATGCTGGCCTGCGCGCGCATCGGCGCGGTGCATTCGATCGTCTTCGCCGGTTTTTCGCCCGACGCATTGGCCAATCGGATCAACGATTCCGAGGCGAAGGCGGTGATCACTTCCGACACCGCCCCGCGCGGCGGGCGCCGCACGCCGCTCAAGGGCAATACCGACCGCGCGCTTCTGGATTGCTCGGACCGGGTCAAGTGTTTCGTCGTCAAGCACACCGGCGACCAGACAACCTGGGTCGCCGGGCGCGACATCGACCTCAAGACCGAAATGGCGGAGGCAAAGGCCTATTGCCCCTATACCGAGGTCGGCGCGGAAGACCCGCTTTTCGTCCTTTATACCTCTGGCTCGACCGGGAAACCCAAGGGCGTGGTGCATACCTCGGGCGGGTATCTGGTCTTTGCGGCGATGACGCACCAGTACGTCTTCGACTATCACGACGGCGATGTCTCCTGGTGCACGGCCGATGTGGGCTGGGTGACCGGCCACAGCTACATCATCTACGGTCCCCTTGCGAACGGCGCCACGACGCTGATGTTCGAGGGCGTCCCCACCTGGCCTGATGCCGGCCGCTTCTGGGAGGTCTGCGCCAAGCACAAGGTCAACCAGTTCTACACCGCCCCCACCGCGATCCGGGCGCTGATGGGGCAGGGGTCGGAATGGGTCGAAAAACACGACCTGTCGAGCCTGCGCCTGCTCGGCACCGTTGGCGAGCCGATCAACCCCGAGGCCTGGAACTGGTACAACACGCATGTCGGCAAGGGCAAATGCCCGATCGTCGATACCTGGTGGCAGACCGAAACCGGCGGACACCTGATCACACCCATTCCCGGCGCGATCCCGGCCAAGCCCGGCTCGGCCACCAAGCCCTTCTTCGGCGTGAAGCCGGTGGTGCTGGACGCCACCACGGGCGAGGAGCAGACGGAGGCCGCAGCCGAGGGGGTGCTCTGCATTGCCGACAGTTGGCCCGGCCAGATGCGGACCGTCTGGGGCGATCACCAGCGCTTCGAGGAAACCTATTTCCAGCAATACAAGGGCTACTATTTTTCGGGCGATGGCTGCCGGCGCGATGCTGACGGCTACTACTGGATCACCGGCCGGGTCGATGACGTGATCAACGTCTCGGGCCACCGGATGGGCACGGCTGAGGTCGAATCCGCGCTGGTGGCGCACGAAGTGGTCGCCGAGGCGGCCGTGGTCGGCTACCCGCACCCGGTCAAGGGGCAGGGCATCTACGCGTATGTCACTTTGATGACCGGCGTCGAGGCGACCGACGAGCTGCGCAAGGACCTGGTCAAATGGGTCCGCCAGGAGATCGGCCCCATCGCCAGCCCCGACCTGATCCAGTGGGCACCCGGCCTGCCCAAGACCCGCTCGGGCAAGATCATGCGGCGGATCCTGCGCAAGATCGCCGAGGACGATTTCGGCGCCCTGGGTGACACTTCGACGCTGGCCGATCCGTCGGTCGTCGACGACCTGATCGATAACCGCATGAACCGGAGCCGTACCGATGCCTGACGCCGATACCCAGACGCGCACCAAACCCGCCGTCCTCATCCTGCTCGGCCCGCCGGGCGCGGGCAAGGGCACGCAGGCGCGGATGCTGCAGGAGCGTTTCGGCCTCGTGCAACTCTCGACCGGCGATCTTCTGCGCGCGGCGGTCAAGGCCGAGACCGAGGCCGGAAAGAGAGCCAAGGCGGCGATGGATTCGGGCGGCTTGGTTTCGGATGAGATCGTGCTCGCGATCCTGAAGGACCGCATGCAGGAGCCCGACGTGGCGCGCGGCGTGATCCTCGACGGCTTTCCGCGCACCACCGGGCAGGCCGAGGCGCTGGACGCGCTTCTGTCCGAAGAGGGCAAGACCGTCGCCGCGGCGATCTCGATCGAGGTCGATGACGATGCGATGGTCCGCCGCGTCTCGGGCCGCTACACCTGCGCCAACTGCGGCGAGGGTTACCACGACGAGTTCAAGCAGCCGGCCAAGGCCGGGGTCTGCGACAAATGCGGCGGCACGGAGTTCACGCGTCGTGCCGACGACAACGCCGAAACCGTGAAGGCTCGTCTTTCGGCCTATCACGCGCAAACGGCGCCGCTGATTGCCTATTACGAGGCGCGTGGCGTTCTGGAACGGGTGGACGGGATGGGCTCCATCGACGCCATCGCGACGGAACTCGGCGACATCGTCAAACAGGCGACGGCTTGAGGCACCTGCGCCCCGGTATTGGGCCGGGGTGATCGTGCATGCAAGAAGCAGGCATCCCGCGCGGGGGCGTCTGCAGGAGGAACCCCCCCGGGAGGACATGACATGTCTGACAAATCTGCTGCGGCCTACTGGTCGGCGAACCTGCGCGTGATCACCATCTGCATGGTGATCTGGGCGGTGGTTTCGTTCGGCTTCGGCATCGTTCTGCGGCCCCTGATTTCGTGGATCCCGATCGGTGGCACCGATCTGGGCTTCTGGTTCGCACAGCAAGGGTCGATCCTGACCTTCATCGTGCTGATCTTCTACTACACCTGGTACATGAACCGGCTCGACAAAGAGTTCGGCGTGGACGAGCAGTAAGGAACCGGACGCATGGACCAGTTTACACTCAACCTGATCGTCGTCGGCGCGTCCTTCGCGCTTTACGTCGGTATCGCCATCTGGGCCCGTGCGGGCTCGACTTCCGACTTCTACGCCGCCTCGCGCGGGGTCAATCCGATCGTCAACGGCGCCGCCACCGCGGCGGACTGGATGTCGGCGGCCTCGTTCATCTCGATGGCCGGCCTCATCGCCTTCGTCGGCTACGGCAACTCCACCTTCCTCATGGGTTGGACCGGCGGCTACGTGCTGCTGGCGCTGCTGCTGGCGCCCTACCTGCGCAAGTTCGGCCGCTTCACCGTGCCCGACTTCATCGGGGATCGCTTCTACAGCCAGACCGCGCGCCTCGTTGCGGTGATCTCGCTGCTGACGATGTCGATCACCTATGTGATCGGGCAGATGACCGGGGCGGGCGTCGCGTTCTCACGCTTTCTGGAAGTGCCCTCCTCGACGGGCCTCTACATCGCGTCGACGGTCGTCTTCATCTACGCCGTTCTCGGCGGCATGAAGGGCATCACCTACACCCAGCTGGCGCAGTACTGCGTTCTGATCGTCGCCTATACGATCCCGGCGATCTTCATCTCGCTGCAACTGACCGGCAATCCGATCCCGCAGCTCGGGCTCTTCTCGACCCACAGCGATTCGGGCCTGCCGCTCCTGACCAAGCTGGACCAGGTGCTGGTGGAGCTGGGCTTTCACGACTACACCGGGCTGCACGCGCCGCAGAGCACCTTCAACATGGTCCTCTTCACCATGTCGCTGATGATCGGCACCGCGGGCCTGCCGCATGTCATCATCCGCTTCTTCACCGTGCCCAAGGTCTCGGATGCACGCCTGTCGGCGGGCTGGGCGCTGGTCTTCATCGCGCTTCTCTACACGGTCGCCCCGGCGGTCGGTGCGATGGCGCGACTGAACATCATCACCACGATCTACCCGCACACCACCGAGACCGGTGCGCTGGATCTCGAGCAACCCCTGGCCTATGCCGACCGGCCCGAATGGATGCTCAACTGGGAGCAGACCGGCCTTCTCGCGTTCGAGGACAAGGCGGGCGACGGCGTGATCCGCTACTACAACGCGGCCAACCCGCCGGCGATCGCGGTCGAGGAAGGCTGGCAGGGCAACGAGATCGTGACCTTCAACCAGGACATCCTCGTGCTCGCCAACCCGGAAATCGCGCAGCTTCCAGGCTGGGTGATTGCGCTGATCGCGGCCGGCGGCCTTGCCGCGGCGCTGTCGACGGCGGCGGGGCTACTGCTCGCCATCTCTTCGGCGATCAGCCACGATCTATTGAAGAAGATGCTCTACCCCTCGATCTCGGAACGGGCCGAGCTTCTGGCCGCACGCATATCGATGGCCTTCGCCATTGCGCTTGCAACCTGGCTCGGGCTTAACCCGCCGGGCTTCGCGGCGCAGGTGGTGGCGCTTGCCTTCGGTCTGGCTGCGGCCTCGCTCTTCCCGGCGATCATGATGGGCATCTTCTCCAAGAAGATGAACTCGGCCGGGGCGGTCGTGGGGATGCTGGTCGGTCTTCTTTCGACCGTCGCCTACATCTTCACCTACCTGGGGATTTTCTTCATCCCCGGAACCAACCTGCTGCCCAACACGGCGGAGTATTGGCTCTTCAATATCTCGCCGCTCAGCTTCGGCACGGTTGGTGCGATCCTGAACTTCATCGCGGCCTACATCACGCTGGCGCTGACCAAGCCGGCTCCGCAGGAAATCCAGGATCTGGTGGAATCGATCCGCGTGCCGCGCGGCGCCGCTGGCGCCCAGGCGCACTGACGAAAGAACCGGAAGGGCGCGCTCTGCGCCCTTCCGACCTCACCCCAGGGACAGTGCACATGGCCAAGGATACTCGTGCCGACGCGATCAGGGCCTTCCTTGACAGCGTGCATCCCTATGACAGCCTGCCGCGGGACGAGTTGACGCAAGTCGTCGATTCCTTCAGCCGCAGGGAATACCCCGCCGGGTCCGAGATCTATGCCGCCGGCGAGCCGCTCAAGGGCATCTTTCTCATCAAGCGCGGCGCCGTCGAGGTGATCGACCGCAATGGCGAGCTGGTCTCGATCCTCGGCCCGCGCAACACTTTCGGCGAACGCGGGCTTCTGCGCGACGGGCTGGCGCTGACATCGGCGCGCGCCACCGAGGACAGCGTGATCCTGATGCTTCCCGAAGCGGAACTCAAACGCCTGATTTCCGCCTCGCCCGCTTTCGAGCGTTTCTTCAACCGCTCCCGCCCGGCCGAGACGCGCGGCACCGATCTGAGCACGCTCAAGGTCGCCGACCTGATGGCGCGCAACCCGGTCACCTGCCAGCCCGATGACAGCGTGCAGGAAGCCGCGCGGATCATGCGCGACAAGCACATCTCGAGCCTCGTGGTCACCAGGAACGACAGGCTGGTGGGCATCCTGACGACCCGCGACCTTGCCTCCCGCGTTCTGGCCGAGGGGCTGCCCCCCGGCACCACGGTCGGCGAGGTGATGACCGCCGACCCCCTGACCCTGAGCCCGGAGTCGCTTGGCTCGGACATCCTGCACACGATGCTCGAACAGCGGATCGGCCATCTGCCGGTGGTCGAGGACGGCAAGGTCCGCGGCGTCATCACCCAGACCGACCTGACCCGCTTCCAGGCGGTCAGTACCGCGCAGCTTGTGCGCGACGCCGCCATCGCCGACACGCCCGAGGAGATGGCGCAGATCACCGCGCGGATCCCCAAGCTTCTGATGCAGCTCGTCGCGCAGAACAGCGCGCACGAGGTTGTCACCCGGCTGATCACCGATATCGCCGATACCGTCACCCGCCGGCTGCTGAAACTGGCCGAGGCCGAACTGGGCGCGCCGCCCGTGCCCTATCTCTGGCTCGCCTGCGGCAGCCAGGGCCGGCAGGAACAGACCGGCGTGTCCGACCAGGACAACTGCATCATCCTCGACGATGCCGCCACGGACGACGACAGGGAGTACTACCTCAAGCTCGCGAAATTCGTCTCCGACGGGCTCAATGCGGCGGGCTACTACTACTGCCCCGGCGAGATGATGGCGACCAATCCGCGCTGGTGCCAGCCGCGCCGGGTCTGGCGGCGCTACTTCAGCCGCTGGATCGACCAGCCCGACCCCGAGGCGCAGATGCTGGCCAGCGTCATGTTCGACCTGCGCCCCATCGGCGGCGCGCCGGCGCTGTTTCGGGACCTGCAGACCGAGACGCTGGAAGCCGCCTCGAAGAACTCGATCTTCGTCGCCCACATGATCTCGAACTCGCTCAAGCACCAGCCGCCGCTGGGGCTCTTGCGCGGTTTCGCCACGATCCGCTCGGGCGAATACAAGAACCACATCGACATGAAGCTGGGCGGCGTCGTGCCGGTCGCCGACCTCGCCCGCGTCTATGCGCTCAAGGGGCGGCTCACCCCGGTCAATACCCGCGCCCGGCTGGAGGCTGCGGAACATGCCGGCGTGATCTCGGTCTCGGGCGCGCGCGACCTGATCGAGGCCTACGACCTGATCGCCCGGTTGCGGCTGGAAAACCAGGCCGCGCTGGTGCGCGCCGGGCGCAAGCCCGACAACTTCCTCGCGCCTTCGGACCTCAGCGATTTCGAGCGCAGCCATCTGCGCGACGCCTTCGTCGTGGTGCGCACCATGCAATCGGCGGTCGGCCACCGCGGCGGCGCGTTGGGCTAGGGCGGGGCAAGGAGACAGGAATGGCGTTCGAACTGATCGGGGCTTTGTCGGCAGGCTTTGGGCTCATGGGGCTCGTGATGCTCCTGTGGTGGGTCCTGCGGCGCGGCAAGTTGCCGGGCTGGGCCTATCCGGCCTCGGTCGCGTTGGGCATGTTCGCCTTTTCGGTCTGGGCCGAATACAGCTGGGCCGACCGGGCGCTCGAGGCGCAGCCGCAACTGCGCCTGGCCGACACCACCGCCGATCCGTCGCCGCTCCGACCGCTCAGCTATGCGGTGACGCCGGTGAACCGGCTGCGCGCCATCGACGAGTCGCGCACCTTCGTGCATCCCCAGCAGCCCGACCTCGTGCGCACCACGATCGTGTCGATGGCCCGCTGGGAACCGGTGCGCGCGGTCGAGGTCGTGGTGGATTGCGACGCGCCGGCGCTGGCGCCGATCGGCGAGGGGGCCGAGATTCGATCCGACGGGTCGCTGGAGGGGGCGACATGGCGGCCGTTGGGAAGGGATGACGAGTTGCTGCGCACCGTCTGCGCGGTAGGGGAGGAGATCCGACATGCAAGAGGGCAGGGAAGCTAAACGCGTCCTCATCGTCGAGGACGAGGACAATATCGCGATCGCGCTCGACTACCTCATCTCGCGCGAGGGGTACGAGCATACGCGCACCGCCACCGGCGCCGGCGCCGTCGATCTGATCCGCCGCACGCGGCCCGATCTGGTGCTGCTCGACGTCATGCTGCCCGAGGTCTCGGGCTACGAGATCTGCCAGAACGTGCGCATGGATCCAGACCTCGGGGACGTCAAGATCCTGATGATGACGGCGCGCGGCTCGGCGATGGAGCGGCGCAAGGGCCTCGCCATGGGCGCCGACGGCTTCATCTCGAAACCCTTCGAGCTGAAGGAGCTGCGTGCCGAGGTGCGCCGCATCCTCTCCGGCGACCCGCCGCCCGACCTGGAGCCCGCCGCCGATCGGGAGCGGCGCGAATGATCGAACGCCTGAGTCTCAGGCTGCGGATCCTGCTTTTCTTCGTCGCGCTCGCGCTGGGCGTGGCGGTGGCCATCGGCCTCGGCCTCTGGGCGGCGCTGGCCCGCGCCGACTCGCCCGAGGCCACGCCCATCGCCATCCAGTCCGGGCTGATCGCGGGCTTTCTCTCGCTCGGGCTGATCACCGGCATCTGGTATCTCTTCGACGCCAATGTCGCCCGCGCCATCGACCGGCTCGCCGGCGCCATCCGCGCCCGCGCCCATGCCGAGATCGACCGCGACCTCACGCTCGAGGCCGAGGCGGCGCGCTATCTCGGCGACCTCGCCCCCGCGGCCGAGGCGGTGACCCGCCAGCTCGCCCAGACCCGCAACGCGTTGGCCGAGGCCATCGCCCGCGAAACCACGCGGCTCGCCAACGAGAAATCCCGGCTCGAGACGCTGCTCGCCGACGTGCCCGTCGCCGTCCTTCTTTGCACCGCCGAACACCAGCTCGTCTTCTACAACGGCCCCGCCGTCGACATCCTGGGCGGCGGCCATGCGCCGGGGCTCGACCGCAACCTGCTCGACTACCTGCGCGAAGGCCCGATCCGGCACGCCTACAACCGCCTGTCGGATGCGGGCGATTCCGACACCGCCTCGGACCTACTCTGCGCCACGGCCACCGGCGGGCGCACGCTGGCCGGGCGCATGCGCGTCCTGCGCCGGCGCGATCCCGGCGTCGCGTCCGGCTATGTGCTGACGCTGCGCGACGTGACCGCCGATCTGGCCGCGCACCGCAACCGCGATGCGCTCCTGGCCGAGGTCTTCGACCGCGTCCGCCGCCCGGCGGCGAACCTGCAGACCGTGATCGGCGTGATGTCCGAACTCGATGACGAAACCACCGACGAGCTGCGCAAGGCGATGCTCGACGAGGTGCAGACGCTGACCCAGGCGATCACCGACCTGGGCGCGCGCTACGATTCCAGCCAGGCCGACTGGCGCCCGCTGCCGCAGACCCGTTCGGCCGACCTGCTGGACAGTATCAAGGCCCGGTTCGAGGCCGAGGGGCTGGGCCTCGACTGCGAGGGGCCCGAACTCATCGTCACGCTCGACGGTTTCGAGATGGTCGCGCTCTTCGGCTGGCTCGGCCGCAGGCTCTGCGACGAAGGCCATGCCAGCGCCTTCCGCCTGGCGCTGATCGAAGAGGACGGGCCCGGCGCGCTGCTGCGGCTCGACTGGCAGGGTGCGCCGCTGCCGGTCGGCCGGTTCGACGCCTGGCTGACCGAGACGCTCGATCCCGCGATGGGCGAGCTGACGGGCCGCGCCGTCCTGCAGGCGCACGGCACCGAAGCCTGGACCGAAAGCCCCGAACCGGGGCAGGGCGCGGTCTGCATGCCGATCCGCAACGCCCGCCGCGCCGGCCGCCGCCCGCCGCCAATCGCCCGCAAGGTGGTCTACGATTTCGAGCTGCTTTCGAAGGCCCGCAGCGCCGCGGTCGCCGACACCAGGCTCGAGGATCTGACCTATGTCGTCTTCGACACCGAAACGACGGGCCTGTCGCCTGCCACCGATGAGATCGTGCAGATCGCCGCGGTGCGCCTGGTCAACTGCCGCCGCCTGGAGAGCGAGGTCTATGACACGCTGGTCGATCCTGGCCGCCCGATCCCGCCCGGCTCGACCGATGTGCACGGGATCACCGATTCGATGGTCGTCGGCGCCCCCTCCATCGCCGAGGTCGGCCGCCAGTTCCACGCCTTCGCCCGCGGCGCGGTGCTGATCGCCCACAACGCGCCCTTCGACCTGGAATTCCTGCGCCGCCACGAGGCCGAGATCGGCGCGAGCTTCGACAACCCGGTGCTCGACACCGTGCTTCTCTCGGCGGTGGTCTTCGGCCAGCTTGAGCAACATTCGCTCGATGCGTTGACCGCGCGGCTCGGCATCACCATTCCCGACGAGGCGCGCCACACCGCCATCGGCGACACGGTCGCGACGGCCGATGCGTTTCTGAAGCTTTTGCCGATGCTCCGCGCTCGCGGTCTGACGACCTTCGGCGAGGTCCTGGCCGAGGTCCGCCGCCACGGCCGGCTCCAGAAGGACGTGAACAAGGCCTGACGCGCCGCCCGTCGCCCGCCGGCGATGGCGCGCTCAGCCGGCGAACGGGTCGCGCGGATAGCGCACCTCGGTCAGGTAAAGTCCCTGCGGCGGCGCGACCGGTCCACAGGCGGCGCGGTCGCGCCGGGCCAGCGCCTCGGCCACCCGCTCGGGCGGCCAGGCCCCGGCGCCCACCCGCTCCAGCGTGCCGACGATCGACCGGACCTGGTTGTGCAGGAAGGACCGCGCGCGCAATGTGAAGCGGAACTCGGTGCCGTCGCCGCCAAAGTCATGCGCGCTGACGGCGATCGCATCGAGCGTCTTGACCGGCGAGGCCGCCTGGCAGAGGCTCGCCCGGAAGGTCGTAAAGTCGTGCCGCCCGACCAGCGCCCGCGCCGCCGCCTGCATCGGCGCGAGGTCGAGCGCGTGGCGCAGATGCCAGACCTGTCCCGCCTCGATCACGACCGGCGCGCGGCGGCTGACGACGCGGAACAGGTAGTGCCGCGCGACGGCGCCGAACCGGGCGTGGAAATCCTCGGCCACGCGGGCGCAGGCCGTGACGGCGACGGGGTCGGGGCGCAGGTGATGATTGAGCGCCTCGCTCAGCCGGAACGGGTCCCAGTCGCGCGCCAGATCGGCATGCGCCACCTGTCCCGTCGCATGCACGCCGGTATCGGTGCGCCCGGCCCCGGTGACGGCGGGCGCGGCGGGATCGAGCCGCGCCAGCGCCGCCTCGAAAGCCGCCTGCACCGAAGGCGCGTCCGCCTGGCGCTGCCAGCCGCGAAACGGGGCGCCGTGGTATTCGAGACGGAAGGCAAAACGCGGCATGTCGGCGCCTTAGCGTGAATGCCGGGCGGCGTCCATCGCCGACGCGGCGCGTTGCCCCGACCCGCGCCCACGCCACTCCCACCCACCCTCCCCGTGGCGCGGGCGCGGGTCGGG
>SLKW01000121.1 GCA_007134405.1 Paracoccaceae bacterium | reverse complement strand
TCGGGCACGACCGGGGCGCCGAAGGGGGCGCTGCACGGGCATCGGTTCCTCGCCGGGCACCTGCCGTCGATCGAGTTGCACCACGAATTCTTCCCCCGTCCGGGTGATCTGGGCTGGACGCCCGCCGACTGGGCCTGGATCGGCGGGCTGATGGACATGGCCCTGCCCTGCCTGCATTACGGCGTTCCCGTCATCAGCCACCGGATGCGCAGGTTCGACCCCGACGCGGCCTTCGCGCTCATCGCGCGGCACGGCGTGCGCAACCTTTTCCTGCCGCCCACGGCGCTGAAGCTGATGCGCTCAGCACGCGTGCCCGCCGGCGTGAATGTCCGCTCGGTCGGTTCGGGCGGCGAGAGCCTTGGGGCCGAGATCCTGGAATGGGGGCGAAGCGCGCTCGGCGCGCCGATCAACGAGTTCTACGGCCAGACCGAATGCAACCTCGTCGTCACCACCTGTTCGAGCGCGATGGAGCTGCGCCCGGGCTGGATGGGCAAGGCAACGCCCGGCTTCGACGTCGCGATCCTCGACGCCCGGGGCCGCCCCCTGCCCGATGGCGAAACCGGCGAGATTGCCGTGCGCCGCGGTACGCCCTGCATGTTCCTGGAATACTGGGGCCAACCCGAAAAGACCGCCGAAAAATTCGCCGGCGACTGGATGCGCACCGGCGATCTTGGCACGCGCGACGCCGAGGGGTATTTTCGCTACGTGGCGCGCGAGGACGACATCATCAGCTCGGCCGGCTACCGTATCGGCCCGGGCGAGATCGAGGATTGCCTGACCGGGCATCCCGACGTGGTCATGGCCGCGGCGGTGGGCGTGCCCGACCCGCTGCGCGGCCAGGTCGTCCGCGCCTTCGTCGTCCTGCGCGATGGGGCTGCGCGCGACGGACTGGAAGCGGCGCTCATCGACCGGGTGCGCAGCCGCGTCAGCCCGCATGTCGCGCCCCGCGACATCATCATCCGCGACAGCCTGCCGATGACCGCGACCGGCAAGATCATGCGGCGCGAGTTGCGCGAGACGGAGGCCAGCGCGCCCGCGGGTCCATAGGACCGGGAGGCCGCCCCGCCGCGCATGGCGTTCGAGCAAATCACTGACACCCACGATCCGGAGACTGCCATGACAAGCCCCTGCCCGCCGATTGCCGATGCCGACTGGCCGGAGGCCATCGCATCGCTGCGCGACGGATTTGCCGGACGGTTGAACGTCTACCGGGTCATGGCGCATCACCCGGCGCTGCTCGCCGCCTGGGCGCCGCTGCGCCGGCATGTGGTGCAGGATACCGCCCTCGGCGCGGAACGCTCGGAGGTGGTGATCCTGCGCACGGGCCACCGCCTGGGCTCGGACTACGAATGGGCGCACCATGTCAGCCGGGCGCGGGCGCTGGAAATGCCGGACGAGCGGATCCAGAGCCTGCGCGGCCCGCTGGCGGGGATGGCGCCGGAGGATGCGCTGCTGAGCGAGGCGGTCGATGCGCTCTTCGACGACAAGGGGCTCGGGGCCGGGCTGGAGCAACGGCTGGCCACGGCGTTCGGCCGGCAAGCGGTGTTCGACCTGCTGGCCACGGTGGGGTTCTACAGCACGCTGGGGTTTCTGCTGAACACCTACCGGCCGCCGCTCGATTCCAACGTGGCCGCCGAGTTGGAAGAGCAACCGATCGGCGGGTGACGGTCCGCCGAAAGGCGTGCGCCCTACCCTGCCTTCGGAGCCGGCGGCGCACCCGCCACCAGCCGGGCATAGAGATCGCCGGAGGTGCTTCCTGCCGCCAGCGTTCCGAGCCAGGCCTCAAGCTCTGCCGCCGTGCGCCATTCGGTCCACAGAAGCGCGCTGTCCTCGCCGCGGACCGCGTTGAATTCGTACCGCCCCAGTTCGGCCAGCCGCCGCAGCACCCGGCCGGTGCGGGCCTGCATGCCCGGCAGGAATTCGACCGACACGCAGGGCAAGGGAACGCTCACGCCCTGCAGCACCTCCGCCTCGAAACCCTCTACGTCGATCTTGACGAAGGCGGGCAGGCCGTGGCGGGCGATGAGCGCATCCAGCGTCGTCACCGCCACCTCGACCCGGTCGTCCCAGGCGACATGACCGAAACCGGGCACGCGGGCGGCCTCGTCGCTGAAATCGGGCGACAGCGACGAGACCGTGGGGTGCAGCCGCGAGACGCGCATCTGCGTCCGCGACTCCTGCGGCCCGACCGCGGCCTCGATCAGGACGATGTCGCGCGGCAGCGTTCGCCTGAGAAAGCGCGCAAACAACGGCTGCGGCTCGACGGCGACGACCCGTGCGCCCGCCGCGCGCAAGGCGCGGGCGCGGTTGCCGACATGCGCGCCGATATCGAAGGCCAGCGCGCCCGGTTCGAAAAACTGTTGGTAGAACCGCGCCTGGCTGCGGTTGCGCCGGGGCCGCCCGTAATAGGTGGCGATCGATCGCGCGAGACCGAGAGATGCACGAATTGCCGCGACCATGGACGCCTCCGTTTGCGCATAGACATAGCGCCGCGCGCAGCGACGCCAATGGGCCCGAACCGGTGCGAGGGGGCGCGCTTGCCTCCATGCCGAAATTCCGCCACGGTTCCGGCGTGAACGCGGTGTGGGGCAAAGGCGGGAGGCGGTCGATGGCTGAAGCTGCAAGCGGTTTGCGCACATCTGCGTCGCCGGTCGCCAGGCACGCATGGTGACCTCGCGCACCGCCCCCGCCCTCTGGATCGCGCGCAAGGGCACTGCGGAGTTGCGCGACACCGGCTACACCCTCGGGCCCGAGGATATCGAGGTTGAGACGCTTTTCACCGGGATCAGCCGGGGAACGGAGCGGCTGGTCTTCGACGGCCGCGTGCCCGAAAGCGAAGCCCAGCGCATGCGTGCGCCCTTTCAGGACGGGGATTTCGGCTTTCCGGTGAAGTACGGCTACAGCGCGGTGGGCAGGGTCGTGAGCGGGCCCGAGGCTCTGCAAGCCCGTATCGTCTTTGCGCTGCACCCGCACCAGGCCCGGTTCGCCT
>SLKW01000132.1 GCA_007134405.1 Paracoccaceae bacterium | reverse complement strand
GGAATCGGCGGCGGCATTCTCGCCGTCGTGCCCGGGCAGGCGTCGATCGCGGTCTGGTCGCCGGGCCTTGATGAAGCCGGCAATTCGCGTCTGGGCGTCATGGCATTGGAGCGGCTTTCGGAACGTATGGAGTGGTCCGTCTTCGCCTCTCACAGGCGCGGAAAAGACTAGCATAAGAAGGTTTGACCACCGGCGCTGGCAGGCGTATGTTGGGTTTCCCCTCAACAGCCCTACAGGATTTGCGCATGAGCCGCTTTGCCGCCCCTATTGCCGAGCAAATCTGGGACATGAAGTACCGGCTCAAGGCCGCCAATGGCTCGCCCATCGACGAAACGGTGGAAGAAACGTGGCGGCGTATCGCCCGCGCCCTGGCGGAAGTCGAGGCCGAGCCAACGGATTGGGAAGATCGCTTTTACCGCGCACTCGAGGATTTCCGCTTTCTGCCAGCGGGCCGGATCATCGCCGGCGCAGGAACCGGCCGGACAGTGACGCTCTTTAACTGCTTTGTCATGGGCACGATCCCGGATAGCATGGCCGGTATCTTCGAGATGCTGAAGGAAGCCGCGCTCACCATGCAGCAGGGTGGCGGAATTGGCTACGATTTCTCCACGATACGGCCAAAGGGAGCACCGGTTGCCGGCGTGGCCGCCGATGCCTCGGGACCGCTGAGTTTCATGGATGTCTGGGATGCGATGTGCCGCACGATCATGTCGGCCGGTTCGCGCCGCGGCGCTATGATGGCCACGATGCGCTGCGATCACCCCGACATCGAGGATTTTGTCACCGCCAAGCACGACCCCGCGCGGTTGCGAATGTTCAATTTGTCCGTGCTGGTTACCGACGCTTTCATGGCAGCGGTGAACGAAGACGGGCCGTGGGATCTGGGCTTCGACGGACGAGTCTTCAAGACGGTGCAGGCACGAGACCTGTGGAACCAAATCATGCGGGCGACCTATGATTACGCCGAACCGGGCGTGATCTTTATCGACCGGATCAATGCGGCCAACAATCTGTCGTATTGTGAAACGATTGCCGCGACCAATCCTTGTGGCGAGCAGCCCCTCCCGCCTTATGGCGCGTGCCTCCTGGGCTCAATCAACCTCGCGAAGCTGGTGGCCAACCCCTTTACTGAGGGCGCGCGGCTCGATGAAACGGCCCTCGACGAACTGGTCCGTACCGCGGTGCGGATGATGGACAATGTCGTCGATGCCAGCCGGTTTCCCTTGCCGCAACAGGCGGAAGAAGCGCGCCAGAAGCGCCGTATCGGACTGGGCGTCACCGGCCTGGCCGATGCGCTTTTGATGCTGGGCCTACGCTACGGCGCGGACGACGCTGTTGCCCAAACCGAGCAATGGATGAAGGCTATCGGCCGATCCGCTTATTTGGCCTCTGTCGAGCTCGCGCGCGAGAAGGGCGCGTTTCCGTTGTTCGACGCAGAGAATTTTCTGGCCTCGGGAACGATGCAGCGCATGGACAGCGATGTGCGGGAAGCGATCCGGGCGCATGGTATCCGAAATGCGCTTTTAACCTCGATCGCGCCCACCGGCACGATCAGCCTTTACGCTGGCAATGTCTCATCGGGGATCGAGCCGGTGTTTGCCTACAGCTACAAGAGAAAGGTTCTGCAACCCGACGGATCGCGCACCGAGGAGGAGGTCGAGGATTACGCAGTCCACCTCTGGCGTGAATTGAACGGGGACGCCCCATTGCCCGATCATTTCGTCAACGCTCAGACGCTTGCGCCTATCGACCATGTGCGGATGCAGGCCGCGGCGCAGACATGGATCGATTCCTCGATCTCCAAGACGATAAACGTCCCTGAGAGCATCTCATTCGAGGCCTTCAAGGATGTCTACCTGGCGGCATGGGAGCTCGGGTGCAAGGGTTGCACTACCTACCGCCCCAATGACGTGACCGGCTCGGTTCTCACCGTGTCGGAAACAAGCGAGGTTGCGCCGCAAACGGATGCCGGCGCTGAGGTGATCTATCTCTCCGAACCGCTTGACCGCCCCGAGTCGCTGGAAGGTCAGACCTACAAGCTGAAATGGCCGGTCTCCGAGCACGCCATCTACATCACTATTAACGACATCATCGTCGGTGGTCGGCGGCGGCCCTTCGAGGTTTTCATTAATTCCAAGAACATGGAACATTACGCTTGGACCGTGGCGCTGACGCGGATGATCTCGGCCGTCTTCCGGCGTGGCGGCGACGTGAGCTTCGTGGTCGAGGAACTGAAGGCCGTCTTCGACCCCCGCGGCGGAGCCTGGATGGCCGGTCGCTACATACCCTCGATCCTCGCCGCCATCGGCGGCGTTATCGAAGAGCACCTTGTGAAGATTGGCTTCATCGAAGCAGCCGGGCTCGGGCTGAAATTTGACCCCCAGGCTAAGTCCGCAGTGATGGGCTCGGGCAAGCGCGGCGCCACCTGTCCGGCCTGCGGTGCCTACGAAATGGTAATGATCGAGGGCTGCATGACTTGCCGAGCCTGCGGATACTCCAAGTGCAGCTGAAGCGATCATCGTTTGATGAACTTGAACCGACTACCAATACTTGGCCATTTCACCCGTCCAAATGACCATTTGACAAGCAAATCGTGGCCATTGGGTATATTTCAGTTCGTTGCCGTTTGAAAAAGCGTGTCGCCAGCCAATCGTCGGCGATTTACCGGAACAGATGCTTCTGGATTCCGATGAACGCTTCACGGATCTCGGGGACCGAGCCGAGGACACGCTTTGCGTCGTTGGTGCCGCCGTACCGGATACGGAGGAAGTCGGCGAGCTTGCGCGGTGAAAGTTCCTCGATTCCGTGCGCCTCGTACGCGCGCAGAACATAGTCGAGGAACTCGCGCATCTCTGCCTCATATCCTCCGAGCCCGTGGACTGCCCCCATCGAGTGGTCCGGGTTGAATGTTAGTGCATCGTCGGCCTCTGGTCTATTGGGACGAAAGCTTCTGGTGCGGGCGGGCGGTATCGCAGCGAGCTGTGCGGCCTGACCGT
>SLKW01000305.1 GCA_007134405.1 Paracoccaceae bacterium | reverse complement strand
GCCCGACGAAAGCGTTGCAGCGGCGTTCCGCGACAAGATCGCGATGGAGGCGCAGGCCCTCGCCCGCTACGCGGCCCTTTGCGACCAGCCGGCGGTGGCGCGATGCGGGACGCGCATCGGTCTGCACATGAACGCGGGCATCATGGCCGACTTGCCCTCGCTCAAAGGTTCAGGCGCCGAGGGGGTGGGTCTGTTTCGCACCGAGCTGCAATTCCTCTTGCGCAACACCATGCCGCGGCGGGCCGAACTCGCGGCACTCTATACCCGTGTGCTCGAGGCCTCGGGCGGCAAGCGCGTGGCATTTCGTACGCTCGATATCGGATCGGACAAGGTGATGCCCTACATGCGGCGGGCCAATGAGCCGAACCCGGCGATGGGATGGCGCGCGCTGCGCGTGGGCCTCGACCGCAGCGGCGTCATGCGCATGCAGTTGCAGGCGCTCATTCGCGCATCACGCGGCCGTCCGCTTGCCGTCATGTTCCCGCTGGTGACCGAGACCGCCGAGTTTCTGGCCGCGCGCGACATCCTGATGCGCGAGATTGAGCGCGAGCGCCATCTGGGCCACCCGCTACCCGAAAAGCTCGAAGTCGGGGCGATGCTGGAAACCCCGAGCCTGGCATTCGCTTCGGACAACTTCTTCCGCGCAGCCGATTTTATTTCGATCGGCGGCAACGACCTCAAGCAGTTCTTCTTCGCCGCCGATCGCGAGAACGAACTGGTACGCCGACGCTACGATACGCTGGCGATGAGCTTTCTGGTCTTCGTTCAGAAAATCGTCGCGCGCTGCGCCGAGGCTGATACGCCGCTCTCGTTCTGTGGCGAGGATGCCGGGCGCCCTGTCGATGCACTGGCGCTTGCCGGTTTGGGGGTGCGCACGCTGTCGATGCGTCCTGCCTCGATCGGACCGGTGAAAGATCTCATCCGGCGCGCGGATCTGTCGGAAGTGTCCGAGATCATCGCCACCGCCCGCCGTCAAGGGCTGGAGAACCTGCGCCCGCGGCTGCTGTCCTACGTCGATCAGCTGCCGCGCGACTGACCGACGCTGATCTTGTCGGCGGTTATATGGAAGCAAACGAGAAGGGGCGGCCGACGCCGCCCCTGGATTGCCTCTGAACGCGATCAGAGCGTCCGTTCGACCGTCTCACGCTCGAATATCTCGATCACGTCGCCCTGGCGGATGTCCTCGTAGTTCTCGAAGGCCATGCCACATTCCTGGCCCGAGATGACTTCCTTCACCTCGTCCTTGAAGCGTTTGAGCGTCTTCAGCGTGCCTTCGTGGATTACCACGTTGTCGCGCAGAAGCCGCACGCCGGCCGAGCGCCGCGCCACGCCTTCGGTGACAAGACAACCCGCGACCTTGCCGACGCCAGAGACCTTGAAGACCTCCTTGATCTCGGCATAGCCGATGAAGCGCTCGCGCACCTCGTCCTTGAGCAGCCCCGATGCCGCCGCCTTGATGTCGTCGATCAGGTCGTAGATGATCGAGTAGTAGCGAATTTCGACACCCTTCTGCTGGGCGGCGTTGCGCGCGGTGGCGTTGGCGCGGACGTTGAATCCGATGATCGGCGCCCCCGACGCCTCGGCCAGGCCCACATCCGAGTCGGTAATCGCGCCGACGCCGTAATGCAGGACGCGCACGCGCACCTCTTCGTTGCCAACCTTCTCCAGCGCCTGCACGATCGCCTCGGCCGAACCCTGCACGTCGGCCTTGATCAGCACAGGCAGTTCGGCCACGTCCTTGTCGGCCTTAGCCTTGGCCATGAGTTGCTCGAGCGTCGTCGCGGCGCCGGCGGCGGCGCGCTTGTCCTTGGCGGCCTCGTGGCGGTAGTCGGCGATCTCGCGCGCTTGCGCCTCGGTCTCGACGACGTTCAGCACGTCGCCGGCTTCGGGCGTGCCGTTGATACCCAGCACTTCGACCGGAACACTGGGTCCAGCCTCGTCGACACGCTCGCCATGGTCGTTGATCAGCGCGCGGACCTTGCCCCACTGCTCGCCAACGACAAAGATGTCGCCCTTCCTGAGCGTTCCGTGCTGCACCAGCACGGTGGCCACCGGGCCGCGACCGACATCGAGCTTGGCCTCGATCACGGCGCCCATCGCGGCGCGTTTCGGGTTGGCCTTCAGTTCAAGGATCTCGGCCTGCAAGGCTATCGCTTCCAGAAGCTCATCCAGGCCCTTGCCGGTGATCGCCGAAACCTCCACGTCCTGCACGTCGCCTGACATCGCCTCGACCACGACTTCGTGCTGCAGAAGCTCGGTACGGACGCGGTTGGGGTCGGCGTCGGGCTTGTCGCACTTGTTGATTGCAACGATCATCGGCACGCCCGCCGCCTTGGCGTGATTGAGCGCCTCGACCGTCTGTGGCATGACCGCATCGTCGGCCGCCACCACGAGGACCACGATATCCGTGACCTGCGCGCCCCGCGCCCGCATCGAGGTAAAAGCCGCGTGGCCCGGCGTATCCAGGAAGCTAAGCACCGCGCCGGACTCGGTCGTCACCTGATAGGCACCGATGTGCTGGGTGATACCGCCGGCTTCGCCTGAGACCACATTCGTCTGCCTGATCTTGTCCAGAAGCGAGGTTTTCCCGTGGTCGACATGGCCCATGATCGTGATGATCGGGGGCCGGGGCTGCATGTCCTCGGGCGTGTCCTCGACCATGTCGATGACCTGCTCGACATCGGCGTCCGACACGCGGACCGCCCGGTGTCCGAATTCCTCGATCACCAGTTCGGCGGTGTCGGCGTCGATCGGCTGGTTCTGGGCGACCATCATGCCCATCTTCATCAGCATCTTCACCACATCGGCGGACCGTTCAGCCATGCGGTTGGCAAGTTCCTGCACCAGGATGGTTTCGGGAAGCTGCACATCGCGCACCTGCTTCTCGGCGCGCTGGCTCTGGCCCATCGCCTTCGCGCGGGCCTTTTCCTGCTTGCGCTTCATCGCCGCGAGGCTGCGATGACGGCCGCCTTCGCCGCCGGCAAGCGCCGCCGCAAG
>SLKW01000291.1 GCA_007134405.1 Paracoccaceae bacterium | reverse complement strand
GCACGACCATTCGCACGGCCATTCCCACGGGGACTGACCGGTCGCGGCCCCGGCCGGATCAACCGGCCGGGCGCAACCGGCGCAGGACGGGGCCGCTGCCGGCGGTCTCGATCCGCTGCGTGGCATCGGCAAGCGGTTCTTCGACCACGGCCATGTGGTGCGCGTTGGCATGAATGATTGCCCCGGGCGCGCTGACCATCGCCACATGGCCCCTCCAGAAAACCAGATCCCCCGGCAGTTCGGTCCCCTCTGCGATGTCGGCGCCGGGCATCGCGCGCTGCAGGTCGCTGTCGGGCGGGCAGGGAAGGCCACATGCCACCCGCGCGGCGTGGACGAGGCCCGAGCAGTCGAGGCCCGCATAACCGTCGCCGCCCCAGAGGTAGGGGGTGCCGAGAAATCCGCGCGCCACGGCCACCGGATCGCCCAGCCAATCACCGATCGGGCGCAGGTGGCGCTGCCATACCCAGCCTTTGGCGGTGCGGGCGAAGCCGTGCTCCTCGCCCTCGACCATGAGGCGCGCGCCCAGCGACAATGCGGCGATCTCGCGCCGTTTCAGGTCCGGCGCGGGATAGAGGTGACTTGCCGGTGCCGCGAGCCAATGCGTTGCGTCCTGGGCGGGGCCGAGAGCCGCCAAAGGGAGCCACCCGCAATAGCCATGCGCGCTCTCGAAGCCGAAGGCATGGCTGCCGCGCTCTTCGAGGATGGTGAAGGGGGTGCCCATCAGCACCTGCCGGTCGCGGGGGCCGTCTGGCGCGGCGCAGAGATCGACCAGCGGGAATGCGATCCGTGCGGCGCGCCCGAGGACGAACTCACGCCCGTCTATCCGGCCGCGCAGGCTTTCGTGCGCAATGCGGTCGGTGGCGCGCAGGAAACGCCGGTCGGTCATTCGAGGTCCAGCGCGTGCGGCAAGGCGGTCAGCAACGCCCGCGCGCCCTGACCTACGCCACCCTTCGGGCGGCCGGGCGCGGCCTTGGGTTGCCAACCGTAGATGTCGAAATGCGCAAACCGCCGGGTCTGCCGCACGAAGCGGCGCAGGAAGAGCGCGGCGGTGATCGAGCCTGCCATCCCGCCCGCGGGCGCGTTGTCGAGATCGGCGATGCCGGGCTCGATCATCGGTTCGTAGGGGTCGTGGAAGGGCATCCGCCAGAGCGGGTCGCGTTCGGCCGCGGCGGCGGTGGTGAGCGCGGCGGCGAGCGGGGTGTCGTCGGTGTAGAAGGGGGGCACATCCGGCCCAAGCGCCACGCGCGCTGCCCCGGTCAAGGTTGCCATGCAGATCACCGCCTCGGGCGCCTCCTCGTCGGCGAGCGCGAGCGCATCGGCGAGGACGAGCCTGCCCTCGGCATCGGTGTTGTTGACCTCGACCGTCAGCCCGTTCCGGGCGGTCAGGATGTCGCCGGGCCGGAAGGCAGCGCCGGAAACCGCGTTCTCCACCGCCGGGATCAATACGCGCAACCGGACCTTCCAGCCGAGCGCCATGATCGCCTGCGCCAGACCAAGGACGGTTGCCGCGCCGCCCATGTCCTTCTTCATCAGCCCCATCGAGCCGCCCGGTTTCAGGTTGAGCCCGCCAGTGTCGAAACAGACCCCCTTCCCGACCAGCGTGAGACGCGGGCCGGCCTCGCCCCAGCGCAGGTCGAGTAGCCGCGGTGCGCGCGCGGCGGCGCGGCCGACGGTATGGATGAGCGGCAGGTTCGCGTCGAGCAGCGCGTCGCCGGTTGTCACCGTCACGCGCGCGCCATGCGCCTCGGCCAGATCGCGTATGGCGGCCTCGAGTTCGTCAGGGCCCATATCGGCTGCGGGGGTGTTGATCAGATCGCGGGTCAGCGCCTCGGCACGGGCGGTGATTGCGAGGCGCGTGCTGTCCACGCTTTTCGTTGCAATCAAGTGCGCCAGGGGACGTGCATCGCCCTTGCGGTAGCGGTCGAACCGGTAGCCGGCAAGCAGCCAGCCCAGCACCTGCTCGGCTAGATCCGCGCCGTCGAGATCGCATTCCAAGCGGAAGCGGAGGGCCGGAAGCCGGTTGCGCACCGCGGCCAGTGCGAAGCGGGTGCGGCGACGTGCTTTCGCATCCCCCAAGCCCGCCGCCGCCATGGAAAGCCGGCCCGAAGTATCCGGCACAAGGACAAGCTCGCCGACTTTCGCGGCAAAGCCGCTGTTCCGGACCCATTCGCGAGCGGTCTCTGAAAGCGTTCCTTGCCACGCATTCAGGTCTTCGGCGCGCAGCGCGTGAAGGACGATCGCGGACGGGTCGTCAGCGACGAAATCGGGTTCGGGCAGCATGGGATCCTCGGTCAGGAAGCATCGACCGCACCCTAGTGCATCGCCTGTCGAAAGAAAATCGCTGCGCCGCTTCCGGGCACCGGCGGATCTGACCTAAGGAACGACGGTCACAGCGAGAGGCCGGGCACCTCCCAAACCTGTGCCAGCGACCGGTCGCCGATGCGCACCAGACGCTCCCAGACAGCGCGGAAGGCGACCACATCGCCATGCTCGGCCGAGATGGAGAGGTCGCGAGCGACCCGCGCCAGAGACGTAAGGCCGATATCGACACAAAGCGTCGAAACGATGCGCGCCTCGCGCGCGACGTCACCGAGAGCGCCTTGGCGATACTGAAACTCGATATCGGCCAAGCGTTCGGAAATGTCCTCGACGCGATCCATCACGAAGGACTCGGCGCCGCGCTGGCCATGTTGCCGGAAAAGGTCATCGAGTCGTGCCGTATCAATGACAACGCGCTCACGATGACGTAGATCAACTACGATATTCACACCCACACCTCGAAATCTACCCCGTCGGGCAGCCTGATGGGCGGGACCTAACAAAGCCTTGCGGCGACTTCGCTATTCATTTCCTATCGAGTTGACTGGTTAACGAAGTCAACCCGGAACCCACTCAACCAAAGATACCCTAAACCGCAAGTTGAAGGTCGCCGTGGAAAAAAGCAACAGGGTTTAACGAAACGTGAAAGAGGATACTGCCAATTTACGTTCCGTTCAAGG
>SLKW01000061.1 GCA_007134405.1 Paracoccaceae bacterium | reverse complement strand
GCGTCGAACATCTGCGATGTGGTGCCGAAGCCCGACAGCCCGTCGAGGATCTCGTATCCGCTGGTGGAATTCGTCGGCAGTCCCTGAGCGGCCAGCGACATGCGCGTCTCGTCGCGCAGGCGCCGGTCGACATAGATCGCGTCCCCGCGCACCTCGTAGCGGATGTTGCGCTGATCGAGCGCCTGGATCACCTCGCCCGCCGGGCCGCTTTCCATGCCCGCGTAGAGAAGCGCCATCGACGGCGCCGCCGCCATCCGCGCCAGGCCCAGCACCGCAAGAAAGACCGCGACCGTCGCGCCCACGACCACCACGCGGCGCCGAAGGTCGAACGAATTCCACAAAGATTGCACCTGTTCCAAGCGCGTCTCCCTCAGGGCCTTCTGTCCCGGTCGGCCCGATACTTCGCTGATAGCGCTTAACAATCAGTTAGTGAGAATGTGCCAGAACCGACCCCGAACACGGGATTGCGAGGACCGCATGGCCGAGACCGCCAAGCCGCAGGACGCGGCGCCGAAAGGTTCGAAAACACCCCTGCTGGCCGGATTGGGACTGGCCCTGGCGCTCGGCGCGGGCGGCTTTGTTGCGACCTATGCCGATCCGCTTGGCCTGTTGTCCGCACCCACGTCCGGCCGCGCGGCCGACACCGGCTTGCGCGCGGCGGGGGCCCACGCCTATCTGCCGCTCGACACGCTGGTGATCAGCCTGAGCGGCCGATCCGAAGCCCGGCATCTGCGCTTCACGGCGCAGCTCGAAGTGCCGCAGGAGCATCTGGCCGAGGTGACGCGCATGACGCCCCGGATCCTCGATGTTCTCAACGTCTATCTGCGCGCCCTTTCCGCCCACGAGATCGAGGAGCCGGCGGCGCTTCTGCGGCTGCGTGGCCAGATGCTGCGCCGGGTTCAGATCGTGACCGGTCCGGGGCTCGTCAACGACCTGCTCGTCACCGAATTCGTGCTCAACTAAGGACCAGTCATGGAATTTATCGCCGATCTCCTGATTGCTGCCGGCGCCATCGGGCTTGCGATCTTCTGCTTCGTCCTGTCGCGGCGGCTGAAGGCGCTGGGGCGGCTCGACAGCGGCATTGGCGGGGCGATCGCGGTTCTTGCCGCGCAGGTCGACGACCTCACCCGGGCACTGAAGGCCGCGCAGGCAACGGCGCGCGAATCGGCCACTCAGCTCGAAAGCCAGACCAAGCGCGCCGATGCCGCCTGCCGGCAACTGGAGTTGCTGATGGCCTCGCTGCACGACCTGCCCGCGCCACAGCCGAAGCGCGCGCCGGAAGCCGCCGAGAAAAAGATGGTCGAGGTGGCGGGCGCGCCTGACCGCCCTCTGGCGCGCTGGAACACGAACCGCCTGTACGGCAACACCACGCCCGAACCGGACGCTGCGGAAGCGACGGTCACCTTCGTCAGCCGCGCGAAGACGCTTGATCCGGCCGAGCGCCCGACCAAGCGCCCCCGCAGCCGCGTCGTGCGCCGCAAACATAGCGTCGGAGCACGGGCATGAGCCGGCAGGTGCAACCCACCAGGCAAGCCGCTGCAGTCAAGCCGGCCAAGGCACGAGCCCGGCTCTTGCCGACATTTGCGGTCCTGGTCTGCGTTGCGGGCGGCTTGCGGCTGGTTTCGGGAATCGGCGCCGCTGTCGCGCTCGATGCGCCACCTTCGGGTGCCGAGCCGACCGCACTCGCCGCTGACGGCAGCACCGCGCGCACCGCAGCCGCGCGTCCTGCCAGCAGCGCCGAGACCGCCGAGTTTCTTCTGTCGCTGTCGGAACGTGAGCAGGCCTTGCAGGCACGCGAGGAGGCGCTGGAAGAACGCGCGCAAAGCCTTGCCCAGGCCGAGCGCCGCCTGGCTGGAAAGCTCGAAGCCCTGCGCTTGGCCGAGGAAGAACTCGCCGGCACAATGGCCCGCGCCGACCGTGCCGCCGAGGACGATATCGACCGGCTGGTTCAGGTCTACGAGGCGATGAAACCCGAGGAAGCCGCGCGCGTCTTCGCCGAGATGGAAATCCAGTTCGCCGCTGGTTTCTTCAGCCGTCTGCGCCCGGAAGTCGCCGCACCGATCATGGCCGGGCTCGAACCGCGCCAGGCTTATGCACTCAGCGCACTGATCGCCGGGCGAAATGCGCTTGTCCCGAGGCGCGAGGATGGCGAGCGGTGACGCTTTCTTAAGCCGCGCCTGAAAGTCTGGCCGCGCACAATCTCGGAGCCCATTCATGCTGGGAATCGTCGGCATCGTTGTCGTCTTGGTGATGGTCTTCGGCGGCTACACTATGGCCGGCGGCCAGTTCGGAATCATCCTCTATGCCCTGCCCTTCGAACTGACCATGATCGGCGGCGGCGCATTGGGGGCGTTTCTGATCGCAAATTCCGGCGCCGGCGCGAAACAGACGGCACGCGACATCCTGAAGGTCTTTCGCGGCCCGGATTGGCAGCCCGGCGACTATCGCGATCTCTTGTGTTTGCTTTTCGAACTGGTGCGCCTCGCCCGCCAGAACTCGGTGGCACTGGAAGAGCATATCGAGAACCCTGCTGAGTCGTCGATCTTCTCGCGCTACCCGAAGATCCTGAAGGACCACGAGGCGGTCGACCTGATCTGCGACACGCTGCGCGCCGTGACCATGAGCTACGACGACCCCCACCAGGTCGAGGAGGTACTCGACAAGCGAATGGAGGCGAGCCTCCACCACGCCCTGCATTCAAGCCACGCGATGCAGACGGTCGCCGATGGCCTGCCCGCCCTGGGGATCGTTGCTGCGGTCCTCGGCGTCATCAAGACCATGGCCTCGATCAACGAGCCGCCCGAGATCCTCGGTTTCATGATCGGGGGCGCGCTGGTCGGCACGTTCCTGGGCGTCTTCCTCGCCTATTGCTTCGTTGGCCCCTTCGCCGGGCGCATGCGCTCGGTTGTCGAGGACGATTCGCATTTCTACAAGCTGATCCGCGAGGTGCTGATCGCCAACCTTCACAACCACCCCGCCAACATGTGCATCGAGGTCGG
>SLKW01000485.1 GCA_007134405.1 Paracoccaceae bacterium | reverse complement strand
GTCCCGAAAGAAGCGGCCGGTCGCGCCCCACCCGGCATCCTCCGGCGCGCGGTCCCGAGGGCGGCTAGAGCGGCTCGATATCGCCCTCGGCCCGCCCGGCGTGGAAATCGCGCACGAAATCCGCCAGCGCCCCGGCCGCGATCGCGCCGCGCAGGCCCGCCATAAGCTCCTGAAAATAATGCAAGTTATGCCAGGTCAGCAGCATCGCGCCGATGATCTCGTCGGCGCGGACGACATGGTGCAGGTAGGCGCGCGAATATCCCCGGCAGGCCGGGCAGCCGCACGCTTCGTCCAGGGGGCGCGGATCATCCCGGTGCCGCGCGTTCTTCAGATTCACCGCGCCGCGCCGGGTAAACGCCTGCCCCGTCCGCCCCGACCGCGTCGGCAGCACGCAATCCATCATGTCGATGCCGCGTATCACCGCACCCACAATATCGTCCGGTTTGCCGACCCCCATCAGGTAGCGCGGCTTGTCCTCGGGCAGGAAGCCCGGCGCGTAATCGAGCACGCCGAACATCGCCTCCTGACCCTCGCCCACCGCCAGCCCGCCGACCGCGTAGCCGTCAAAGCCGATTTCGACCAGCGCCCTGGCCGATTCCTCGCGCAACTCCCGCGTCACGCCGCCCTGCATGATGCCGAAGAGCGCATACCCCGGCCGGTCGCCGAACGCCTCCTTCGACCGCGCCGCCCAGCGCATCGACAGCCGCATCGATTCGGCCACGCGCGCCGCGTCCGCCGGCAGCGCCGGGCATTCGTCGAAGGCCATGACGATGTCCGAGCCCAGCAGCCGCTGGATCTCCATCGACCGCTCGGGCGTCAGCATGTGGCGCGAGCCGTCGATATGGCTGGCAAACCGCACCCCCTCCTCGGTCAGCTTGCGCAGGCTCGCCAGGGACATGACCTGGAACCCGCCCGAATCCGTCAGGATCGGCCGCTCCCAGTTCATGAACCGGTGCAAGCCGCCGAGGGCCGCGATCCGCTCGGCCCCGGGGCGCAGCATCAGGTGATAGGTATTTCCCAGCAGGATATCGGCCCCGGTCGCCCGCACGCTTTCGGGCAGCATCGCCTTGACCGTGCCCGCCGTGCCCACCGGCATGAAGGCGGGCGTGCGGATCGCGCCGCGCGGGGTCTGGATCACCCCGGCCCGCGCCTGCCCGTCCTGCGCCTGCACCTCGAACCGAAACCGCATGCCTGCCCCTTGGCCCAGCCCCACCGTTGGCCCATCCACAGGCCCGCGCCTTCTTGCGCGATTTGCCCCGCCTTGCCAAGCCGCCCGCCCCCCTCTGGACGCAGCCCCGCGAATTCTTATATAAACGATCAGGAAAAGCGGGGACCGTTATCATGAACACCGACACGACCGAAGGCGCGCCTCTCATCCGCCCGTCCACGACCGAGCACCCGCTCTACGACAACGTGGTCGAGGCTTGCCGCAGCGTCTTCGACCCCGAGATCCCGGTCAATATCTACGACCTCGGCCTGATCTACACCATCGACATCAGCCCGGAAAACGAGGTCGGCATCGTCATGACCCTCACCGCGCCGGGCTGCCCCGTGGCCGGTGAAATGCCCGGCTGGGTGGCCGACGCGGTCAGCGCGCTCGATGGCGTCAAGCAGGTCGATGTCGAAATGACCTTCGAGCCGCCCTGGGGCATGGACATGATGTCCGACGAAGCCCGGCTGGAACTGGGCTTCATGTAAGCCCTCAAATCGATTCCCGTGAAGGAAGACCCATGTTCGCCATTCCCGGCAAATCCCCCGTGACCATCACCCAGGCCGCCGAACGCCAGATCGCCCGCCTGATGACTCGACAGGGCAAGCAGGGCCTGCGCATCGGCGTCAAGAAAGGCGGCTGCGCGGGCATGGAATACACGATGGAATTCGCCGACCGGATCGACCAGCACGAGGAGGTCGTCGAACAGGGCGAGGCGCGGGTCATCATCGCGCCGATGGCCCAGATGTTCCTCTTCGGCACAGAGATCGACTACGAAACGGGCCTTCTGGAAAGCGGCTTCAAGTTCCGCAATCCCAACGTGACCGAGGCCTGCGGCTGCGGCGAGTCGATCAAGTTCGGCGATCTCGACGAAATGGCCGCGAAAATGGGCAAGACCGGCACCTGACCGGCCGATGTCGCGCTGCGGGCTTTGATCGCCCCGGCCAAGCGGCTAAGAGAGGGGGCAAAGAAGGATCTGCCCCATGCCCAAACTGCCCCGCATTGCCGCCGGTAACTGGAAGATGCACGGCCTCTCCGCCGATCTGGCCGAAGCCCGGGCGCTTGCCGCCGCCTTCCCCGAACCCGCGGTCGAGGTTCTGCTCTGCCCGCCCGCCACGCTGATCGCGCGCATGGCGGTCACGCTCGGCGGCTCGGGTCTGCGCGTCGGCGGCCAGGATTGCCATGCCAGCGATGCGGGCGCGCATACCGGCGACATCTCGGCCGCGATGCTGGCCGATGCCGGGGCCGCCTATGTCATCCTCGGCCATTCCGAACGCCGCGCCGATCACGGCGAAACCAGCGCCGAGGTCGCCGCAAAGGTGGCGGCCGCCTGGCAGGCCGGGCTTGTCGCCATCGTCTGCCTGGGCGAGACCGAGGACGAGCGCGCCGCGGGCCGCACGCTCGATGTCGTGGCCGCGCAGCTGGCGCAATCCCTGCCCGAGGGCGCGACACCGGCCAACACGGTCGTCGCCTACGAACCCGTCTGGGCCATCGGCAGCGGCCGCACCCCGACCGAGGACGAGATCGCCGAGGTTCACGGCTTCCTGCGCGAACAATCGCCCGACCCCGAGATCCGCCTGCTCTACGGCGGCTCGGTCAAGCCCGACAATGCCGATACCGTCTTCGCCGTGCCGGGCGTCGATGGCGCGCTGGTCGGCGGCGCCTCGCTCAAGGCCAGCGATTTCGGCGCCATCGTCGCGGCCCTGGCGCGCGCCTGACGCCCCCCCGCCCTGCCCCGGCCCGACACCGCCCGCGCGTCACAGCGCCGCGCCCCGGCCGGGGCGGCGCGTCTGGCC
>SLKW01000408.1 GCA_007134405.1 Paracoccaceae bacterium | reverse complement strand
CCGTGCCTTCCTCGATCAGCGGCACCACGCGGGCCATGAAGGCGGGCGTGGACTGGGTGTTGATCGTCAGTTCCCCACGCTCGAAGGCAAGGCGCGTGTCCCCGCGGCCGCCAAAGCCGGGCACGGCGCGATATTCGATGCCCAGCATTTCGAGCGCGACGATCGACTCGATCAGCCCGACGGGGTCGGTAATGCCCTTGGTCACGCGGCCTGTCATCTCGCCGATCTCGGTCGGATCCTCGATCCCGGCATTGGAGTGCAGCGCCGTGATATGGCCCATCGGCGCGGCGACAACCGGGGTCAGCGCGCCCAGATCCAGTTCCAGCCCCTCGAGCCCGAGGAAGGCGCGCAGGTTCAGGTGACCCGACGCGGTCAGCAGGGTCAATCCGTCTGTCTCGGCCCGGGCGAACTCGTTCGAGCCCAAAAGCCCGCCGGCCCCGGTCACGTTCTCGGCCACGACCGTGGGGTTGCCGGGGATGTGGTTGCCCAGATGTCCCGCGATGAGGCGGCCGAACGTGTCGGTCCCGCCACCGGCCGAGAACGGGATGATGATGCGAATGGTTTCGCCTTCATAGAACTCATCCGCGTGTGCCACTCCGGCACCAAGGGTCAGCGCCGCGGCGGCACCCAGCAAAGCGATACGGCCTGAGGCCGTGATGGGGTTCTGGAACATTTCAGTGTCTCCCTTTGGTTCGCCGGCACCATGGCCGGATTGTGTAACGGATTCTCGGCGTCCGGATGACAGGAATGTAACACAGCCCCCGGCGGGCACAAACCGCGGGGTCAGGCTTTCGCCGCGGTGATGGCGGGCGTTTCTTGGATCGTCGCGTGGCCGGCGCCGACCGCGCGACGGGTCGGATGTGAAACCTCGGTAACCCGGACATTTTTCCGGTTGACCCCAACGCGGGCGCGGCCAATCCTGAGCGGCGCGCCGGGCGGAGGCCCGCGGGGGGTTCGCAACGGCGATTTCCTGCGGCATGATCGGCGAACCGGACGCTTCGATTGTCAGAAAGGATCGCACCATGAGACGGATCGCCCCTGCCCTTTTCGCCGCTATGGCGCTGGCGCTCGCGGCGCCAGTTGCCGCCGAGACGCGCATCTCGATCGGCATTCAGCAGGAGCCAACCGCGCTCGACCCGACGATCGAGGCAACCGCTGCGATCAACGTCATGGTCACGCAGAACATCTTCGAGACGCTGACCCGCGTCGATCGCGCCGGTGCGGTGCAGCCCGGCCTTGCGGAAAGCTGGGACATCTCGGACAACGGGCGCACCTATCGCTTCCACCTGCATGAGGGCGTCGAGTTCCACGACGGCACGGCCTTCACGGCCGATCATGTCCTGTTCTCGTTCGAGCGCGCGATGGAGGAGGGCAGCACCAACCCCCGCCGCGCCATCTTCGACCCCATCGAGTCGATGGAGAAGATCGACGAACATACCGTCGAAATCACGCTGACCCGGCCCGAAGCGTTCTTCCTGTTCGAGCTTGCTCGCGGCCCGGCGATCATCGTCACGCCTGAGACGGTTGAAACCAACGCCACCCGCCCCGTCGGCACCGGTCCGTTCAAGTTTGACGCCTGGACCCGCGGCGACCGGCTTCGCTTTGTCAAGAACCCGGACCATCGCAATGCCGATGACGTGGCGCTCGATATCGTGGAGTTTCGGTTCATTGCCGATCCGGCCTCCGCGGCCGCGGCGCTCATGGCGGGCGAACTCGACGCCTTCCCGGGCTTTCCGGCCCCGGAACTCGTCGCCCAGTTCGAGGCCGATCCGCGCTTCACCGTCAGTGTTGGCACGACCGAGGGCGAGGTGATCCTGGCGATGAATAACGCCCGCCCCCCCTTCGACGATATTCGCGCGCGCCAGGCCGTGAGCCACGCGATCAACCGCGAGGAACTGATCGAGGGCGCGATGTACGGCCTCGCGGTGCCGATCTCCAGTTTCTACCCGCCGCACGGTCCCGCCTTCGTGGACCTGTCCGACCTCTACCCCCACGACCCCGCACGGGCGCGCGAACTGTTCGAGGAGGCGGGCATCCTGGGCGACACGCTGACCATCCGTCCCGTTCCCTTCCCCTATGGCACGCGCTCGGCCGAGATCCTCCAGGCGCAGCTTGGCGCGGCCGGCATGAACGTCCGGATCGAGAACGTCGAATGGGGCTTTTGGCTGGAAGAGGTGTTCCGCAACGCGAACTATGACCTGACGATCGTCGCCCATACCGAGTCGAACGATCTGGGCAACTTCGCCCGCGACGAATACTACTGGGGCTACGAGAGCGAGGAGTTCAACGAACTTTGGGACGCGATCCGCGCCGAGACCGATGACGAGGCGCGCAACGAGCTTCTGCGCGACGCGCAACGCATGGTGAGCGAGGAAGCGGTTCTGGGCTACCTCTTCCAGCTTCCGCTTATCGGTATCTTCCGCGATGGGGTCGAGGGCTTCTGGGATTCGCAGCCCACCTTGGCCCTGCCGCTGGCCGAAGTGACGGTGCGCTGAGACACCGGGCGGGGCGGCGCCTGGGTGCCGCCCCGCCCGCCCGGAGGGCCGAATGGGCTATTTCCTTCTGCGCCGGACCATCGGCTTCGCACTCACGTTGCTCACCATCACTGTTGTCGTCTTCGCGGTGATGAACGTCCTGCCCGGCGACCCGGCGCTGACCATCCTGGGGATCGAGGCATCGGAAGCCGCGCTCGAGGCGCTGCGAATCCAGTTGGGCCTCCACGAACCGCTGATCGTGCGCTATTTCAACTGGGTCGGCGACGCGATCCGGGGCGACTTCGGCACCAGCCACGCCTACCGGGTGCCGGTCAGCGAACTTGTTTTTGAGCGCTTGCCACTGACACTGTCGCTTGCGGTCGGTGGCATGGTCGCGACCATCATCCTGGCGCTCGCAATGGGTGTCGGCGCGGCCGCGAACCACCGCAAGGCCGGCGACTGGGGGGTCATGTTTATCAGCCAGATCGGTATCGCGATCCCCTCCTTCTGGCTTGCGATGCTTCTGGTCCTGCTATTCGCCGTG
>SLKW01000187.1 GCA_007134405.1 Paracoccaceae bacterium | reverse complement strand
CGTGGGGTTGCGTCGCCCGGTCGAGGTCGCCCATCGTGGCGCCGCCGGCGACCCGCACGGTGCCGCGCTCGGGATCGACCGAGACGTCGTTCATGCGCCTGAGGTCGATCACCAGCCCGCCCTCGCAGAGCGCGCGGCCGGCGACGCCGTGGCCGCCGCCGCGCACCGCGATCTCGAGCCCGTTCTGGCGCCCGAAGGCGAGCGCTCGCTGGATATCCCTGACGCCGGCGCATTGGGCGATCACCGCCGGGCGGCGGTCGATCATGCCGTTGAAGAGCGCGCGGGCGGTGTCGTAGTCGCGATCCTCGGGCAGGATCACGGTGCCGGCGAGGTCCTCGCGCAGGCGGTTCAGGGGAAGTTCGGTCATGGTGGTCATCTGGGGCCTCCTTGCTTTCATTGGCCCGGCCACCTGCGGCTGCCAGCCGCGTGCCGGGTCGCGTTACATTCAAGGTATGGTTGAGGGGCGGGCCCCATAAGTGGCATAAGGGGCGCAACCCTGCCGAATGCGACAGGAGCACCATGACCGCGACGCCCCCGCCGCCCGACCGCCGCCTCCGGCTCGACCTGCTTGCCTTTCCGGAGACCTCGCCATTGGTGCTGTTCGGGCTGAGGGAAGTCTTTGGCGCAGCCGGCGTCGTCTACCCCGAGATCACCTCCGGACAGCCGGGCGCGCCGCTATTCGATATCCGTGTGGTGGCGCCTTCGGCCGAACCCTTCCGCTGCCACGATGGCGTGCTGGTCGAGCCCGACTGCGCCATCGCCGAGGCCAGGGGCGCCGACATCGTCGTCGTCTGTGACATGTACCGCCCCATCGACTCGCCCCCGTTGGGCGCCTTCCCCGAGGCGGCGGCCTGGCTGCGCGACATGCATGCAGGGGGCGCGCAGGTCTGCTCGGTCTGCTCCGGCGCGCTGATGCTGGCCGAGGCGGGGCTTCTGGACGGGCGCGAGGCGGCGAGCCACTGGGCCTACGCGCCGATGTTCCGGCGGCATTACCCCGAGGTGCGGCTGCGCAAGGGCCTCGCGCTCTGCCCGGGCGACGAGACCGGGCGGATCGTTACCGCCGGGGCGGTGACGGCGTGGCAGGACCTCGCGCTCTACCTCATTGCCTGGCATTTCGGGCCCGAACAGGCGGTTCGCACCGCCAAGGTCTACCTCTTCACCCAGCATTCCGACGGGCAGTTGCCCTATGCGGTCACCACGCCGCGATTGCAGGAGAAGGATGCGCTGGTTCGCGACAGCCAGATCTGGATCGCTGCCAACTATGCCGAGGCGAACCCGGTGCGGCGGATGATCGAACGCTCGGGCCTGTCGGGGCGCGGCTTCGCGCGCCGGTTCCGCGCCGCTACCGGGATGGCGCCGATCAACTATGTTCAGACCGTGCGGGTGGAGGAGGCGAAGCAGTTGCTGGAGACTGGGCGGCTTGCCGTGGACGAGGTCGCGCATGCCGTGGGTTACGCCGACACCGCCTCGTTCGGGCGCCTCTTCCGGCGCATGACCGGGCTCAGCCCGGCTGCCTATGGCCGCAAGTTTGCCGCACTGGCCCGGCTGCCCGCCTGATCGCGGCGGAGGCTCCGGTTTGCGCTTTGCGGGCGTTTTGCAGGGGCTTCCGAGGCGGTGTGCACGCGTGCACATCGTCGCAACCCGCTGTGATCGCGAGACAAACTCTTTTTCGTCAACTATTTCGAAACCTTTGCGAAGGCGTCGCAAGCGCGGTGCCGAACGATGCTTCCGGTCGCGGGCGTCCGGGTTCAGTCGATCCTGGCTGGGTGCGTATCCGTTCGCAAACCGGCTCCGAGGGGCCGGGCCTTTCAGGGCGGTGCGCGGATAGCGGGCGGGTCAGGCGATGACGATGCGCCGGGTGACCTGGCTGTTGGTTTCCCAGTAGGTGTGCTTGTCGGCGATCTCGGGATCGTCCGGCGTCGGTTGCACGTTTCCGCCGCGGCACAGACCCCGGGCGACGTGCGCTTCACGCGCATCTCGCAGGCCGGCGAGATCCGTGGCACCACGGTGCTGCTCAACGGCACCAGCGTGCCGACCCTGTCGCCAGCCTGGCGCGGCACTTTCGCGTGGGACGTGCTCGACATCCTCGGCGACGACGGCTCGGGCAAGGTGCCGAAGGAGTCGCAGGCGGCGCACGGGTTCCTCGAACGCATCTACAACGAGTTCCGCAATGTTGGGATCTCGCCGCAGGACCGGGCGCTGAACTACTCGGCGATGAACGCGCGGCAGACTAAGAAGGTCTTTGCCGACATGTACAAGGAGACAATGCAGCTCGACACGGTCGAGGTTGACCGTAGCACGATCTGCCGTCCCGAATCGGACTGCTGGGACGTCACCTTCCGCTTCTTCAACCCGAAGGAGGTGCTGACCACGGCGCGGATGGTGTTCCAGTATACGATCGACGTGAGCGACATCGTTCCTGTTCCCGTCGGCCGGCTGCGCAAGTGGCAGGTTGCCTGAGGCGCCTGCGCGGCGACATGTCGGCCCATCACATGCCGGCCGTCCGCGGTCGGTCGCCACGCGGCGCAAGGCCGCGTCTCCGGGGCGCAAATGTCCCGGTAGCCAAAGGGGTGACGCGGCAGGCATGCCCGTCACCCGCAACGCAACTTTCGAAAAGGAGGTCACACCATGCGTAGACCAATCCAATGCGAAGGGATCGAGCGCGGCCCGGCGCGGGCCGCACAGGTCGGCACGCTGGGCTCGGTTCAACCGCAGTTTCTTGGCAGTGCCGTGGGCGCGCTGGCGCCGGTCGCCATTGACGCCGCCTCGCGCTGGCTCAACCGCTGACGCGGCTGGCCCCGGGGGCCGCCCGCCCCCGGGGCACAACACCCGCAGGAGAACCCGACATGCAAAACGCAGACCCCGACCACCGAACGTCGCCCGGCAGCCGCCGTGTTATTCCGGCGGGCCGATCACCCATGAGCGCCTGATGGATCATGTCAGCGATCGCCACCCAGGCATCGCCCGCCGTCGCAAGGCCGAGCGGCCGGAATGCCGCGGCCAGCCGGCAACGGCGAGG
>SLKW01000308.1 GCA_007134405.1 Paracoccaceae bacterium | reverse complement strand
GTCAGGACGCCGGGTCGTGCCAGGTCGCCCATCCGCCGGCGCTGCGCAAGGCGGTGGAGGAGACGCGGCGCATGGGCATGTCGAGATAGATCCAGGCCGGCGGCCGGGCCGCGGCGAGACGCGACGCGGCACGGGCCGGCAGCCGCGCCTGGGCGAATTGCCGCGCCGCCCGCGCGTTCAGCGCCGCCATCCGCTGCCCGGGCCGGGCCAGCACGGCGACGGGGACAAGGGTCATGATCTCCTGCCAGTCCTCCCAGCGGTGGAAACCGGCCAGGTTGTCCGCCCCCATCAGCCAGACGAAGCGCAGATGCGGGTATCGCGCGCCCAAGGCGCGCAGCGTGTCGATGGTCGCGCGCGTGCCGAGCCGGGTCTCGATATCGGTAACAGTGACGCGGGGATGGTCGATGACCCGCCGGCAGGCCGCCAGCCGCGCCGCCATCGGCGCGGGCGCCCTGAGCTTGAGCGGATTGGCCGGGCTGACCAGCCACCAGACGCGATCCAGGCCCAGGCGCTTGAGCGCCTCGCGCGTCAGATGCGCATGCCCCGCATGCGGCGGATCGAACGATCCGCCCAAGAGGCCCACCGCCTGCCCCGGCCCGGCCACCGGATCCTGCCAGCGCATCGCCCTGCCCATCATCGCCCCGCCGCGTCCCAATGGCCCGTCACCATGACGGCAATCGCCGGCAGAGCCAATGCCGCGCGCGCGCGTCGCTTCCGCGCGTTGCAAGGTCGGCACGGGCGCAGGGCGCGCCGCAAACCGGCTTATGCTGCGCGCCATCTCCGCCTCTGCGCAAAAGGATTCGCCTGATGATCCTCTATCCCACGATCCAGTTGCAAAACGCGCGCTGCGTCTCGTTGCATCGCGGGCGCCTCGACGAACCGGAGATCTGGCATATCGATCCGGTCGAGCGCGCCCATGCCTTCGTCGAGGCGGGCGCGTCCTGGATGCAGGTGATCGACTTCGACGCCATCGTCGGCGCGGAGACCAGCCGCGACCTGGTCGTCCGCATCATTCGCGAAACGCCGATCAACGTCGTCGTGGCGGGCGGGATCCGCACGCGCGAACGGGCCGAGACCTGGCTCGACGCGGGCGCGGCGCGCGTGGTCTTCGGAACCAGCGCGGTCATCAACCCCGACGAAGTGATCGAAACGGCGCGCTTTCATCCCGATGCGGTCGTCCTGGCGGTCGACGTGTTTGAGGGAAAGGTCATGAGCCACGGCTGGCGCGAAAGCTCCGCCTTCGAGCCCGAGGATTTCATCGCCCATTTCGAGGAAGCGCCCCTGGCCGCGATCCAGATCACCGATATCGACGCCTTCGTGGGCGATACCGAGGCGGTGCTCGCACTCGTCAAGCGGCTGGCCGACCGGACCCGCAAGCCGGTCATCGCCAGCGGCATGGTGCGCACCCTGGACGATATCAGCCGGCTGAAATACCTGGGCAATATTTCCGGCGCGGTGGTCGGGCGGGCGCTGTTTCACCGCAGCATCGACCTGCGCGAGGCGCTGGCCGTGGCGAACACGCCCGCCGAAAAGGTCGCGCCCTTCGCCTGAACCGAAAACGCCCCGGCCGCGGGGGCCGGGGCGCGATTTGCGATCGCAGGCCGTCATTCGCCGGACGTGGCCTGGCGCTGGTCTTCGGCGCGCTTGCGGGCGCGTTCGTCCATGAAGGCGTCGAATTCGGTCTTGTCCTTTGCCGCGCGCAGGCGCTCCAGAAAGGACGCGAAAGCCTCCTGTTCGTCTTCGAGGCGCTTCAGCGTCTCGGACTTGTAGGAGTCGAAGGCCGAGTTCCCGCTGGAGCGGAAATTGCCGTAGGCGGTCGCGCGGCTGCGTGCCGCGCAGGATTTTCCGAACATGCCCTTCCCCCAGATCATGTAAGCCAGGATGGCCAGGCCAATCGGCCAGAAGACGATGAAGCCGAGGACCATGGCGGCGATCCAGGCGCCTTTGCCACGCTCGTCGAGCCAGGATTCGGCCCGTCCGGGCCAGGTCGCTACTGCGGTCATTCGCGGGTCTCCTCTGAAGCGTTACTGCGGTTTCCAAGTGTTAATGTGATTAACATTAACATAGGTGGGGAGGTCAATGATTCTTTCAAGGCGCGGCGGGCTACTTTTTCGCGCCGCCTGAGTTCAGCAATCCTCGCCGATGAGGCCCAGCCCGCGCAGATAGATCCCGACCCCGGTTTCCAGCAGCTCTTCCGGGGTGAAGGGCGCGCGCGCGCCCGGCTTGCCGCGCGCGTAAAGCTCGACGATGCCGTGGCTGAGTGCGGCCACATGCGCCGAAAACATCGCCGCGGGCGGCCGGCGCTCGGGTGGCAGGCGGGCGGACAGCGCCTCGGCCGCGCGCACCATCGTGCGGTTCACGCGCTCGACCGCGGCGGCAAGCTGCGGGGTCTGGTTGGGTGCGACACCGCTTTCGAACATCGCGATGTAATGGCCGGGATGCTTGCGGGCGAAGGCCAGATAGGCGCGGCCCACGGCCTCGAAGGCGCGCAGGACCGTTGGCTCGCCCTCGTTCCAGGCGTATTCCAGCAGATCGGCGAAAAGCTCGTAGCCCTGCAGCGCCACTTCGGCGATCAGGTCCTCCCGGCCGGTGAAATGCCGGTAGGGCGCGGCGGCCGAGACATCGGCGCGTTTCGCCGCCTCGGCCATGGTGAACCCCGCGGGCCCGCGCTCGGCGATCAGCTCCAGCGTCGCATCGACCAGCGCCTGCCGCAGATTGCCGTGATGATAGCCGCGCTTGCTCATGAACCCCCGAACTTAGGGCTCCTGCCCTGCCGCTGCAGTATCGCAAATCACCCTTGCGGCGCAATCGACACGCCGGGTTGCATCGCCGCGCGCAAGCGCATAGATGGCGCGTGAGAGGTCGGCGCGGGCAGGTTCCTCGCCAACCCGGTCAGGTCCGGAAGGAAGCAGCCGCAACGAGATCCGCCTGGGTCGTGTCCGGCCTCTCACCTGTCAGCCGCAAGATACGGGTCTGGGCGCTACCGTTTCGGCCCTTACCGTTTCGGGCCCTTGTCGCGGCCCTTCCCGCCGACATTCCCCGATCCCGACTGGATCGCCCGTGCCGCCTGCGCCGCGCCGCGCAGTTCCTCGGCGATCTCATCGGCCTCGTCGGGGTCGAAATCGAGCGGCAGGTCCACGCCGTCCGCCTCGACATAGATCCGCACCATGCCGATCGAGGTCGGACCGATCTGCAGGTTGGCGGCGACGTCGCTTTGCTTGTTGATCCCCATGCGCGCTTTCCCTCCTGCCAAGGCCCGAGCGTTACGCCAGCGCCGGTCCGATTTCAAGCACGCGGCCCTTGCAATCAAGCGGCGGCGGGCGTAAATCGCCGCCAGTGCCGCCTTAGCTCAGTTGGTTAGAGCGCTAGATTGTGGATCTAGAGGTCGCCCGTTCGAGCCGGGCAGGCGGTACCACCAGACCGGAACCCTGTGCGCGCCCCGCGTGCGCGCCGACGCTTGCCGGCGATTGGCAGCCCGCGTCCGCCATGCCATCATGCCGCCCGGATTGATTGACCACGGCGGATGAACGCGTCGATGACGACCGGATCACAGATCGACCCCCGGGCAGCCCCGGCCGAGACGATGGCCGCGATGGTCCTTCGCCAGGTCGGCGCGCCGCTCGTCTGGGAAGAGCGCCCCCTGCCCCGTCCCGGCCCGGGCGAGATCCGCGTCAGGATCGAGGCCTGCGCCGTCTGCCGCACCGATCTTCATGTCGTCGATGGCGAGCTTCGCGGCGGCATGCTGCCCATCGTGCCGGGCCACGAGATCGTCGGCCGCGTCGAAGCGCTCGGCCCCGGCGTGAGCGGCCCCGACGTGACCGACCTCGACATCGGCACCCGCGTCGGCATTCCCTGGCTGGGCCATACCTGCGGGCACTGCCCCTATTGCGCCGAGGGTCACGAGAACCTCTGCGACGCGCCGCAGTTCACCGGCTTCACCCGCGACGGAGGCTTCGCCACCCATGTCGTCGCCGATGCGGCCTATGCCTTCCCGCTCGATGGCTTCGACGACCCGGTGGCCGCGGCGCCGCTGCTGTGCGCCGGGCTGATCGGCTGGCGCGCCCTGAAGATGGCCGGCGACGGGCAGCGGATCGGGCTCTACGGTTTCGGCGCGGCCGCGCATCTGCTGGCGCAGGTGCTGCGCTGGCAGGGGCGCGAGGTCCATGCCTTCACCCGCCCCGGCGATAGCGGGGCGCAGGCGCTGGCGCTGCGCCTCGGCGCGACCTGGGCGGGCGCCTCGGACGATCCGCCGCCCGCGCCCCTCGACGCCGCGATCCTCTTCGCCCCGGTGGGCGAACTGGTGCCGCTGGCGCTCAAGTCGGTGCGCAAGGGCGGGCGCGTCGTCTGCGGCGGCATCCACATGAGCGACATTCCCGCCTTCCCCTATCGTATCCTGTGGGAAGAACGGCAGATCCGCTCGGTCGCGAACCTAACGCGCCGGGACGCGCTCGAATTTCTTGCCATCGCGCCGAAAGCCGGCGTCCGGGCCGAGACGACGACCTATCCGCTGCGTGAGGCCAATGCGGCCCTGGACGATCTGCGATGCGGCCGCTTTCAGGGCGCGGCGGTCCTGGTCCCCTGAGGGGCGTCCACCGCACATGAAAGCGCAAGGCCACGACTGCGCGAGGCTGCCCGCCCGACGCTGTCCGACCGATGCCACGTCACCGTGAGTGCGCCCAGTCCCAGTAGAGTTCCCGCGTCCGGCGGGTCACCGGGCCCACCTGGTAGTGGGTGTCGTCGAACCGGGTCACCGGCGTCACCTTCATCATGTTGCCCGACAGGAACACCTCGTCGGCGGCGCGGAAGTCGTCGAAGCTCAGCACGGTCTCGTGCACGCGATGGCCGTCGGCCCGCAGGTTGGCGATGTGGCGGGCGCGGGTGATGCCGGCAAGAAAGGTGCCGTTGGGAACGGGGGTGAAGACTTCGCCATCGCGGACCATGAAGACGTTGGCGGTTGCGGTTTCGGCCACGTTGCCCAGGGCGTCGGCCACCAGCGCATTGCCGAAGCCTTTCGAACGCGCCTCGACCAGCATGCGGGCGTTGTTGGGGTAAAGGCAACCGGCCTTGGCGTTCACGACCGCATCCTCCAGGACCGGGCGGCGGAAGCGGGTGGTGGTCAGAGTGGTGGAGGTTTCCGACGGCGCCATCGGGATCTCTTCAAGGCAGATCGCGAAACCGGTGGCGCCGCGCTTCGGCGCGACGCCCAGATCGCCGCCGTCGAGCGCCCAGTACATTGGCCGGATATAGACGGCGGCATCTGGCGCATAGGCCGCGAGCCCGTCCATGATCCGGGCCACCATGTCCTGCGCCGTGACGGTGGGCGTGATCATCAGCGCCTCGGCCGAGGCGTTGACCCGCTCGCAATGGGCCAGCAGGTCGGGGGCCACGCCCTCGAAATACCTGGCGCCGTCGAAGACGGTGGTGCCGAGCCAGGATCCGTGATCCGCGGCACGCATGATCATCACGTCGCCGTCGTGCCAGCGGTCCCCGAACCATGTGCGGATGTTTACGCCGGTCGCCATGACGCTTCCCCTCCCATTGATCGCCCCGGGTTAAACCATCGGCGCGCGGCGGGGTCCAGAGGCCGTAGAACACCGCGCACCGGACGCATGCGCCGCCACCGCCAGAACCGCCCGCGCATCCCGGTGGCACAGCCCGCGCCCTCCGGTAAGCTGAGGCGCACAGCGGACGCGCGCCACCAGGCCGCTGACAATCCAGAAAGCCGTCAACGCGTTTCCGAACACGGACCACAAAATATTGTAGACCGTTGCGCAGTGCGACCACAAGACATGCGCAAAGTTCCCGGTACCTGAAACTGACTTGTTTTTCCGCTTCATGCGGTTTCGCGAGCTATTATTTTCATTTTCCACGCAGGTTTCGAGAATCTGAAACAAACCTGGCCGTCGAGGACCAATATGCGCAACCTTGCGCACGGTCTCGTGGCTGAACTCTATGCCGCGCTCGTGCAGCAAGCCTTCGGCCGTTGCGCGGCGAGATCGCTCGGGGCTTGGCTTGACCGCGCCAGCGCCTGGCCCGATCCCTGTCGCTGCATCCAGCCCGGCAACGCCAGCTGCATCGTCCTGCTGGACACCCTGCTTGCCTCCGAACTGGGGATTACGCGCCGGATCTCACGAAACTGGCCGCTGCCGGCAGCTTACGCGCGCCGCCTGATCGGTCTTCAGCATCGCCGACAACGGTCCGCCCGGTCTACCCCGCCCGCCATCTTCAGCCCCGCCCCGCCCAGTGTCTGCGGTTAGCATCGCATCAGATCCGCAACGCGACCGCTGCAGACAAGGGGCCAAGACCATGACGCAGGCAAACGACTTCGGCTTCGGAACACAGATCCGTAAATCCCCCTATTTCGACGCGACCGTCCGCTGGGGCGCGCGGGGCTTCTCGGTCTACAATCACATGTACATCCCGCGCGATTTTGGCGACCCGGTGCAGAACTTCTGGAACCTGGTCAACGACGCGATCCTCTGCGACGTGGCAGTGGAACGCCAGGTCGAGATCACCGGCCCGGACGCCGCGGCCTTCACCCAGTTGCTGACGCCGCGCAACCTTTCGAAGATGGCGGTCGGGCAGTGCAAATACGTGCTGATCACCAATGCCGAGGGGGGCATCCTGAACGATCCGATCCTGCTCAAGCTCGGCGAGAACCATTTCTGGCTGTCACTCGCCGACAGCGACATCCTGCTCTGGGCTCAGGGCGTGGCGGTGCATGCAGGTTTCGATGTCACGATCCGCGAACCTGACGTGTCCCCCTTGCAGTTGCAGGGTCCAAAATCGGGCGCGGTGATGCGGGCGCTCTTTGGAGAGAGCATCATGGACCTGCGCTACTACTGGCTGCGCGAGATCGATCTCGACGGCATCCCGCTGATCGTGTCGCGTACCGGCTGGTCGAGCGAGCTGGGTTACGAGATCTACCTGAGGGACGGCGCACGCGGTGACGAACTGTGGGAGCGGATCATGGCGGCGGGCGCGCCCCTTGGGCTGAAGCCCGGCCACACTTCCACCATCCGGCGCATCGAAGGCGGAATGCTCTCCTATCATGCGGATGCCGACATCCATACCAACCCGTTCGAGCTGGGCCTCGACCGGCTCGTCGATCTGGATATGCAGGCCGAATTCGTCGGAAAGGCGGCGCTTCAACGCATCCGCGACCGTGGAGTGCGCCGCAGGCAGGTGGGCCTGCGCATCGAGGGCGCGCCCTTTGCGGGGCCGAACACCACGTTCTGGCCCGTCACGCAGGGCGGCGCGGCCGTGGGCAAGGTCACCTCCGCCATCCACTCGCCGCGCCTCGATCAGAACATCGCGCTCGCGCTGGTGTCGGTCGATTGCGCCGAACTTGGCACGACGCTCGAGGTGGCGACGCCCTGGGGCGCGACCGGCGCCAGGGTGGTGGAGCGGCCCTTCTACGACCCGAAGAAGCGCCTCGCCGCCGCCTGACGCGCTTCCCCGGACCCGGCTGACAAGAGGACCCCCAACATGTCCGATCTTTCTATCGAGCTGCATTGGCAACGCGCCGAACCCGAGCTGGCGGCCGGCAGGTATTCCGCGGCGCATACCGTCCAGTTCAACGGTAGCCACGAGATTGTGGTGGACGCTGCCCCGGACTGGGGTGGCGATCCGTCGAACACCAACCCGGAACAGGCCCTCGCGTCGGCCCTGTCGAGCTGCCACATGATGACCTTCCTGGCGCTTGCCGCGAAGGCTGGCTGGCCGGTTGCGAGCTACCACGACCATGCCGTCGCACATCTCGGCAAGAATGCCCGCGGCCAGATGGCGGTCACGCGCATCGATCTCCACCCGGTGGTGCGCTTTGAGACCGGTTTCGAAATCGCACCGGAAGTACTCCAAGAAATGCAGCACCGCGCCCATCGCTACTGCTTCATCGCCAACACCCTCGCCGAAAGCGTGGACGTTAACATTCTGTAGGTATTGAGGAAGGGGCACGCAAATTGAAGCGACCGATTTCCTGCTGTGTGATCTGGAGGGGGACGCTGGGGTCCAGGGTGGCAGCTCCGGTTTTGATCGGCAGGATCGAGGCGATCTTCAGGTTCAGGGCTTCGGGTCTGATCCTGCTTTTCGGGATAGCGCGTCAAAGCCAGAGCGGAAAAAATCTGATAGACTGGCTGCGCTACGTTAGCCGAGCCAGTCAACTGCGCAACGCGGCCGAACTTTGAGGAGGTGTCGGTCGCGCAGCGAGGAAGAAAGGAACAATCCTGGCCCGATACGGGCCTGATCAGCCGAGGGAGGATAGAATGAACCTGAGACCGGACCCCACCTTTCACGCCACCGCGCAGCTCGCCATGCAAGCGCCGGTGGAGACCTATGGCTTCGTCGTGATGCTGAGCCCCGATGGGTCGCAGCCAGACGGGCTGGCAACCGTGGACCTCGACCCAAAATCCGCGAGCTTCGGCACTGTGGTCAAGACGCTGGCGATGCCCAACACAGGCGACGAGTTCCATCATTTCGGCTGGAATGCCTGCTCATCGGCGCTGTCGCCGCTTTCGGGCCATGCCTTTCTGGAACGCCGGTATCTGATCGTGCCCGGCATCCGATCCTCGCGCATTTACGTGATCGACGTGAAAGACCCGATGGCGCCCGTGATCCACAAGATCATCGAACCCGAAGAGGTGCTCGCCAAGACCGGCTATTCGCGTCCGCACACGATCCATTGCGGGCCAGAGGGCATCTACGTCTCGACCCTGGGCGGAGGCGGTGCGGATGGAATGGACGGCCCGCCCGGCATCTTCATCATGGATTGCGAGACTTTCGAGATCATCGGCCGCTATGAAATCGATCGCGGCAAGCAGGAAAAACACTACGACTTCTGGTGGAATCTGCCGCAGGATTACATGGTGAGTTCTGAATGGGCGCTGCCGCCGCAATTCGAGAACGGTCTGGTACCCGAGGATCTGCTGTCGAACAAATACGGTCATGCGATCCATTTCTGGGATCTACGCAAGCGCAAGAACATTCAGACCATCGATTTCGGCGCGAACTACCAGATGGCGTTGGAGATCCGCCCCGCGCATGATCCGAAGAAATCCCACGGCTTCTGCGGCGTGGTCGTCGACACCACCAATCTGCAAGGCGCGGTGTTCACGTGGTGGCGCGGCGAGGACGGCACGTGGCAGACGAAAAAGACCATCACCATCGACCCGCGTCCCGAAGACCCCGCCAATCTGCCGACCCTTCTCCAAGGCTTCGGGGCCGTCCCGCCGCTGGTCACGGATATCGACCTCAGCCTCGATGACCGGTTCCTCTATGTCGCCTGCTGGGGATTGGGCGAGATGCACCAATACGATGTCTCCGACCCGATGAACCCGGTGCTCACCGGCAAGGTGGAACTGGGCGGTATAGGGCGCGGCACGAAACATCCAAGTGGTGGCGACTATGCCTTCGGGCCGCAAATGGTCGAGATCAGCCGTGACGGCAAGCGCGTCTATTGGACGAATTCGCTCTATTCGACTTGGGACAACCAGTTCTATCCCGGGCAGGAGGGCGGTCAGATGGTCATGGCCCATGTCGGCGAGAAGGGTGGCATGACGCTGGACAAGGAGTTCTACGTCACCTTCCCGAAGGGCTACCGCGCGCATCAGATCCGTTTGGAAGGGGGGGACTGTTCGACTGACAGTTTCTGCTACCCGAACGTCTGAATGGGCCTGGACGCGGGCACACTGACGGCGCTTTGGAGCGCCGTCATCCTCTCGGGCGTCTATCACGGCGTCAACCCGGGAATGGGCTGGCCGCTCGCTGTCTCGGCCGGGCTGATGGAGGGGCGGCACCGGGCTATGGCCTATGCCATCGTCGCGCTTGCTATCGGCCATCTGCTGGCGATGCTCGCAATCCTGCTGCCGTTTTCGATGATGACGGCGCTCGTTCAGTGGGAGACCGAGTTGCGTGTCGTGGCCGGCGCGCTGGTAGCTACCGTGGGCCTCTATCTGCTGCTCAATCGCCGGCACCCGCGGTTTCTGGCACGCGTCGCGCCGTCGCGGCTGGTGCTGTGGTCCTTCCTCGCGGCGATGGCGCATGGGGCCGGACTGATGCTGGTGCCGATCTATCTCGGCATCTGCCAGGTCGATCTGGGCAGTACGGGTCACGAGGCCGCGGGCGATCTGATGGGGCAGAACGTAGCCTCGGCCATAGTCGTGGCCTTCGCGCATACGCTGGCCATGACGATCGCGGGAGGGGCGATCGCGATGGCGATCTACTTCTATCTGGGGCTGAGGTTCCTGTCTCGTACCTGGTTCAATCTCGATATCGTCTGGGCGTTGAGCCTGATACTAGTCGGAGCATTCGGCATTTTTTTCGCTGTGCACGGCCATTAATGGCCCTGCAGAGATGTTTCGAGCTCGAACGGACTTCCGCCTCCGACGAGATCTAATCCGTCGCGTGCGCGGCGACACGCCTTCATTTGATGCCGGCGCGGGCCAACCCTTCCAGATACCGATCAAGCTGGGCTCTTGACTTGAGGTAGAAAAGCCGATCGCGAGCCGATCTCAACGTGAAGTTCGGCTTCACTTTCAGAAGACTTTCGCGGGTGTGGTTGATTTTCTCGCGGTCCCCTATGTAGCCAAGCGCCGAGAGCAGGTTCGCATGCGCCGAATGGTGTGCATTGGGAACCTGGACGGCGCGTCCGGCAGCGCGCACCGCAGAGTCGAAATCTCCGGCAAAGATATGCGCGAGCGAGCGGTAAGAATAGAAAGCCCAGCGAAAGGGATCGTGCGGACTGAGTTCGATCGCTCTTTCGAAGTGACGGATCGACTCATCGAGACGCCCCTCGTAGGTCAGGGAATCCCCGAGGCCACAATGCGAAACTGCGAGGTGAGGGTTCAGCTCAAGCGCATGCTCAAGCGCATCGATAGCGAGATCGTATTCCTGGCGCGCGAGACGCACCCGCCCGAGCGCAAAATGTGACTGCGGATCCCGATCGTCCCGCTCAAGCCCGCGCACCGCCAGGTCGAGCGCATCATCGAGGCGCACGGGAGTGACCGCGCGCTCAAAATAGACCATGCTCAACGTGATCGCGTAGGCAAGACGCGTGTAGGGCGCGGCGAAGTCAGGGTCGGCACGGATCGCCATGCGCAAGAATTCCTGTGCACGGCGGTTGCTGTCCGGAGTGAAACGATAGAACTCTCCCATCCCAAGATGATAGAGTTCCCACGCGCCGCGGTTCTCCCGCGGGATGCGCCGCGCCTTTTTCTGTTCGGCAATGCCCAGTTCGGTCGCCAGCTGCGTGGCTATTATCCCACAGATCCTGTCCTGGAAGTCGAAGATTTCGGAAAGCCCGATCTCGAAACACTCGGCCCAGAAGCGCCGCATCGAGCGCGCGTCAATCGCTTCGGCACAGATCCTTATCCGCTCGCCGGTCTTGCGCAGGCTGCCGGCCACCACATGCGTCGCCCCAAGCCGACCTGCGACGACGTCGAGGGGCTCACACGGGTCGCGGAAAGCGAAGGAGGGATTGCGGGCAATCACGCCGATCCAGCGGTGGTTGCCGAGCGCGTTGAGAATGTCCTCGCTGATGCCGTCAGCAAAGAACCGGCCGCTATTGTCAGGGGAGAGGTTTTCGAAGGGAAGCACGACGAGCACTGGGCGAGCCATCTCCTGCCCGGGCTGTTTATCGGGCGCGGGTGCGGCGGCGACCGGCGTGACCTTGCGCAGGAACCGGAAGCCGCGGCCATGGATGGTGCCGACTGTGTGCTGTGCGTTGCCGCTGTCGCCGAGCGCCTGCC
>SLKW01000457.1 GCA_007134405.1 Paracoccaceae bacterium | reverse complement strand
TCGGCCGCGCCGTCGCAGACGGGACGGAAGCCTTCGTAAATGAATTTCGCTTTCGCTGTGGGGATGGCAGTTATGCCGATGTCGAGGACAGGGTGCGTATACTTCGCGACCGAGACGGCAGGGCCTGTCGGATGGTCGGGGTCCTGGTCGACGTTACAGCCACGCGCGCCGAGAACGAACGACAGCAAGCCTTGCTCGAAATTGGTTCCGATGCCGCGTTCGAGTACGATCCAGACCGGCAGGTGCTGATTTTCAGCGAAGGGTTTCAAACCGTCTTCGGGCTCGACCTCGTGGGCGAGTATTCGATTCCCACGCCGCTCAACGAGGTGATCCACCCTGAAGATCGAAAAGGCGCGTTCAAGGATTTTTTTGATCTGCTGCAAAGTGACCGACGCAGCAACATCATCGAATACCGGCTACGTCGCGGGGATGGCAGTTGGGCCCACGTGCAGGAGCGCAACGTCGTCCTTCGTGATGCCAATGGTAAGGCGCGTAGGGCCCATTCGGTGCTGGTTGATATTTCAGCGCAGCGCGAGAGCGAGGAGCGGTTGCGCCTTGCTGCGCAAGCCTCGCGGGAAGTCGTTTTCGACTGGGACATCGCCAGCGACACGTTGACCTGGAGCGGCGCAGTACAAGAGCGCTACGGCTACGACCCCGCAGTATTTCCGGGCACCTCAGCAAGGTTCATCGACCATATCCACCCCAAGGACCGTCAACTCGTGATCAGTGCGACGCGCCTGTTTCGTCGCGGCGACGACTTCCCCGAGATGCATGAGATGCAGTTTCGGATGTTTCGCGCCGACGGCAGCGTCGCGCATGTAATCAGCCGGTCCCTCGCGCTGCGCGACGCGGCCGGGCTCCCGGTGCGTCTGGTCGGCATGCTCTTCGACGTGAGTGACTTGCACCGCGAAGAGGCGCGGATGCGCGCCATCGTGGAGGTCTCGGCCGATGCGATCTGGGAGTACCATCCAGACACCAATACGATGCTGTTCAGCGAGGGAATAAGGGAGCACTTCGGGCACAATTGGGTGGGCGAACGTCCCGTTCCCTCACCCTGGCGCGCCGCGGTTCACCCCGATGATCTGCCCGGTGTTATGGAGGGATTCGGTCGCTTTCTGGAGGGGCGAGATGTCCGATGGTGGTCAGCCTACCGGATGAAGCGTGGCGACGGCAGTTGGGCCTATATCGAGGAGCGCGTGGTCGCGCTGCGCGACGAAGACGGAACGGCGCGTTGGATCATAGGGAGTTTCGACGACGTGACCGAACGCACGCGTCTGCAGGAGCAGCTTCACACCGCGCAAAAGATGGAATCGATCGGGCGGATCGCCGGCGGCATAGCGCACGATTTCAACAATCTGCTAGCCGTCATCATGGGTAACGCCGAACTTGCATTGGAAACCTCAGGCGCCTCCGAGGTCGAGGAATTCGGTACCGAGATCGTTCAAGCTTGCCAGCGCGGCGCTGAACTGACGCGGCGGCTCTTGAGCTTTGCGCGTCGTTCGCATCTGGCACCGAAGGTGATCAACCTGAACGAGACGGTCATGGCGATGGGCCGTCTGATCAGCCGTGCAATTCCGGAAAGCATCGACATGCAGACAGCGCTCAGCGCCGGGCTCTGGAATACCCGCGCCGATCCGGCTTTCGTCGAGAGTTCGCTTCTGAACCTAGTCGTCAACGCTCGTGACGCCATGCCGGCGGGAGGGCGGCTGACGATCGAGACGGGGAACCTGCGCGTCAGCGAAAGCTATGTGACAGAGCGGGGCGAGGAACTCGCGCCCGGCCGGTATGTCATGCTGGCTGTCAGCGACTCGGGTACCGGGATCGAGCGCGATATACTCGACAAGGTGATCGAACCCTTTTTCACCACAAAGGGGCCGCATCTTGGTACCGGGTTGGGCCTTGCGATGGTCCATGGTTTCGCGCGGCAGTCGGGCGGGGCGCTGAGGATCTATAGCGAGGTCGGTGTCGGAACGACGGTCAGGATACTGCTTCCAGCCGAAACGAGCGGCGAGGAGCGGGCAACCGCGCCCGCCTTCACATCGCGGTCACACCCGGAAGGCAACGGCGCGCGCATTCTTCTTGTCGAGGATGAAGATGCTGTCCGCCGCACCACCGCGCGGATCCTTACCGAGCGAGGCTACAAGGTGATCGATGCCGATTCAGGTGACGCGGCGCTGGCCGCGTTCGAGCGCGCTTCCATGCCTTTCGACATTTTGCTTACCGATGTCGTCATGCCTGGTCAGCTTCAGGGGCCTGCGCTGGCAAAGGAGCTGTCGCGCCGGGCGCCGGATTTGGGCGTCATTTTCATGTCGGGCTACGCGAACGAGGCCGCCGTACATGGCAACGGGCTCAGGCCAGATGATCTCTATCTCATGAAGCCGGTTCAGCGACGCGAGCTTCTCTCGGTGATCGAGGCTCTGCTTGCTCGACGGCGCGCCGCGGATCAGGAGTGAGCAAGGGCACCAAGGTCAGTGCTCGAGTGCCTTGCCCAAGCGCGGCATCCCGGCCCTACGAAGAACCCGCCGCAGATCCCGCCCGGCGAGGCCTGGCCACTGCGTCGCGAGCGTTTCTGAAACGCTGTCTGGTGCCTTGAGCCAGAGTTGCATCACGAAATCGTCCGGCGTTATTGCACGGAGGCCGTGTGGGGCCAACGCCGCATTCGGGAAGTCGCGCCAGTTGTCAGTGAGTATCGCGTCTGCTTTCCCGGCCATCGCGGCAGCAAGCACGTGTCGGTCGGTTTCGTCCGGAAGGTCTGGAGTATCGGCGCCGTCCGGTGTCGTCTGACTTTCAGGCCACCGCGCCGTCATCTGCTTGAGCAAGGCTTGAACTCTCGCGAGTTCAGCGGGGTTGCGCCGGGCCACCAGGCGCAGCAGTTCCACCGCCACTCCGTTGGACCACAGTGGAACGTAAAGCCCGCGCGCCGCCAACGCCAACAGGAAATCGCGCAGCATGGCCGGATACAGAACGCAAGTGTCCAGCATTACCCGCATGTCAGTCAAGGCGAAAGAAAAGCGCCTTCAGATAACCGC
>SLKW01000182.1 GCA_007134405.1 Paracoccaceae bacterium | reverse complement strand
TGGTTCTGGCCCGGCCGCCGCCTGTCCGTTCAGAACCCGCTCGCGCGCGGCAGCCAGGTCGAGATCGCGGGCACGAAGGTCAGAACCAGCAGCACCGCGATATTGGTCAGGAAGAAGGGCGGCAGCTCGCGCACCAGTGCGGTGGGCCGCAGCTTAACCGCCGAGGCGACGACGAAGAGAAGGCTGCCCACCGGCGGCGTCGTCAGCCCGATCGTCAGGTTGACGATCACCACGATGGCGAAATGGATCGGGTCGATCCCCAGCGCGAAGGCGATCGGCGCGAGGATCGGCACCAGGATCATCACCCCGGGCAGCGGGTCCATGAAGAGCCCGAACAGCAAGAGCAGCACATTGACGGCCAGCAGGAAGATGACCGGGTTGAGGTCCATGCCGACGATCCAGGCGGCGAAGGCCTGCGGCACGCCCTCGATGATCAGCATCCAGGCGAAGGCGCGCGCCGCGGCCAGGATCAGCAGCACCGCCGCACTGGTCATCGCCGCGCGCAAGAGGATCCCCGGCAGGTCGCGCAGCCTGAGCGAGCGGTAGACGAACATCCCGCATAGAAGCGCATAGGCCACCGCCATCACCGAGGCTTCGGTGGGCGTGAAGATCCCGCCGCGGATACCGCCGATGATCAGCACGATGAGCCCCAGCGCGGGCAGCGCATAGAGCGTCGCGCGCCCCCGCTCGGCCCAGCTGGCGCGCGCGGAACTCGCGGCGAAGGCGCGGCGGCGGCTCATCCACCAGTTGGTGAACAACAACCCGCCCGAGATGCAGAGCCCCGGCAGGATCCCCGCCATGAAGAGCGCGACGACCGACACGCGCTCGTCCTGCATGGCGTAGATGATCATGATGATCGAGGGCGGGATGATCGGCCCGACGACCGCGGCCGACACCGTCAGCGCGCCGGCATAGGCGCGCGGATAGCCGCCCGCCTCCATCATGCGGATCATCATCGCGCCGGGACCCGCGGCATCGGCCAGCGCCGAGCCCGAAATGCCGGCGAACATCGTCGATGCGCCCACGTTGGCATAGCCCAGCCCGCCGCGCAGATGCCCGGTGAAGCGCACGGTGAACTGCAGAAGCGCCTTGGTCATCGCGCCGCCGGTCATCAGCTCGGCGGCGAGGATGAAGAACGGGACCGCCAGCAGCGGAAAGCTGTCGATGCCCGAGAACATCTCTTTCACGATGACGATGGCCGGATAGCGCGACCCGAAGGTCAGCGCCAGGAAGGCGGCGATGGCGATGGCGAAGGCCACCGGCACGCCGAGGACCAGGAGAAGGAAGAGCGCGGCAAACAGGATCTCAGCCAAGCTGCCCTCCGGTCATGCCGCTCTCGTCGTCCTCAAGTCTTTGGCCGGCGCGGATGAAGCGCGGGGCGATCATCAGAAGATGCGCGATCAGCAGCGTGAAACCCACCGGCATGGCGAGATAGACGTACCAGTAGGAGATGCGCGTGGCCGGCGTCAGCTGCCGGCCCATCCGGGTCATGTATTCCTGTCCGACCCAGACCATGTAGCCGAAAAAGCCCAGAAGCAGCAGCACCAGCGCGGCGCGCAGAACCTGCTGGGCGCGGTTGGGCAGCGCCTCCTGCAGGTTGGTGATCGCCACATGGCCGCCTTGGCGCAGCACCAGCCCGGCGGCGAGGAAGGTCATCCAGATCATCAGGTAGCGCGCCACCTCGTCGGCCCAGGGGATCGACTGGTTGGTCAGGTAGCGCAGCGAGACATTGGTGAAGACCACGCCCGACATCGCCACCAGGCAGGCGATCACCACCCATCCGTTGAGAGCGACGAAGGCACGCTCGGCCTTGCGGAAAAGCGACATGCGGCGGGTCCGGATCTGTCGCCCCGGCGACCGGCGCCGGGGCGTTGGGCCTGCGGGCGGCTCACTCGGTCGCGATGATCGCCTCGATCAGTTCGCGGTCGTAGCTCTGGTAGTACTGCTCATAGGCCGGGGCGAGCGCCTCCTGGAAGGCGGCGCGGTCCTCGGCGGAAAGCTCGGCCACGTCCATGCCGCGCTCGCGCAGGGTTTCCAGCCCGCTTTCCTCGACCTCGTCGACGAAGCCGCGCATCGCTTCCACCGCCTCGGCGGCGGCCTCGCGGAAGATTTCCTGGTCCTCCTCGGACATCGCGTCCCAGACCATGGGCGAAACGAGCAGGATCGCCGGCGAATAGACATGCCCCGAAATCGTCAGATATTCCTGCACGTCGTTGAGGTTGACCGAGACGATCACCGACAGCGGGTTTTCCTGCCCGTCGATGGTGCCCTGCTGCAGCGCGCCGATCACCTCGGGCCAGGCCATCGGCGTGGGCGCGGCGCCCAGCGTCTGGAAGGCCTGCAGGTGGATCGGGTTCTCCATCGTGCGCAGGCGCATGCCGGCCAGATCCTCGGGGCTGGCGATCTGGTTGCGGTTGTTGGTGATGTGGCGGAAGCCCTGCTCGCCCCAGGCCAGCGCCTTCAGGCCCACGTCGTCGAACTTCTCCAGCATGTCCTGCCCGATCGGCCCGTCCAGCACGCGGCGGGCATGGCCGAGATCGCGAAACAGGAACGGGATGTCGAAAACGCCGGCCTCCTCGACGAAATTCGCCAGCGTCCCGGACGAGACGATCGTCGCCTCGACCGTGCCAAGCTGCACGCCCTCGATCACCTCGCGCTCGCCGCCCAGGCCCGAGGAGGGGAAGTGGCGAAAGACATAGCGGCCGTCGGTGCGTTCCTCCACCACTTCCTGCCAGCGCTGGGCGCCGACGCCGTAATGCGAATCGGGCGCCGCGGCGAGGGCGTAGCCGATCTTGATCTCGGTCTGCGCGTGCAGCGGCGCGGCCAGCAGCGCGCCGGCAAGCGCGCCGAAAAGGGCGGTTCTCTGGACTGTCATGGTGCTCCTCCCGGTATGACGATGGGGTGACCGTCCGGTCAACCGGCGCCGGGCGCCGGCCGGACAGTGCCCGCCGAATAGGGCCGAAGCCGCGGGCCGAGTCAACGCCCGACCGGCCGAAAACCGGGTGACGGGGGGCGGCGCTCGGCCCCCATCGAGGGGGCCTCG
>SLKW01000339.1 GCA_007134405.1 Paracoccaceae bacterium | reverse complement strand
TCCAGCGCATGAGCGTGGCCGTGGTCATCATGCGCCGCGACGGCGGTGACACCGCCGAGAGCCAAGCCAAGGGACAGCGCGGCAACAGCGACCGATGCGTGAAGATGGGTGAGTGTATTCGGGGCATTGTTGGTCATGAGAACCTCCTGTCGAAAGGTGTGGTGGCGCATTGCGCCGCCATGAAAAGGCGCGGGTCTTTCGGGGCGTTTGCGGCGCGCGTTTCACGCCCGTCAGGCGGGCTTGCGGGCCGAGACGCGCCAGGAGCCCGACGGCATGACGATGCGGCCGCCCTTCAGGTAGGGGGCGAGGGCCTCGCGCAGCACCGCCTCGATCTCCGCGCGGCGTTCCTCGGCCAGCGCGCCGGCCTCGCGGAACACCTCGCCCGCCGGGCCCATGGCGAGCTGGAAGTCGATCGCGTTGCGGATCGACTCGCCCACCGTCACCGGCCCGTCGGTGGCGTCGAAGCGGATATCCTCGAACCCGGCGATCTCGAGCTGTTTCCTGACAACCTCGGGCTCTGCCATCGAGAAGGGGCCGGGGCCGCAGGTGCGGGCATCCTCGCCGGGCGGCGGCAGGAAGTCCTGCACGACCGCCTCGGGCACCCGGGCCCAGGCATTCTCGGCCTTGCCGCGCCAGACGATGAAGACCAGTTCGCCGCCGGGCTTGAGCGCGCGCAGGACGTTGCGCATGGCGGCCACGGGGTTCTCGAAGAACATCATCCCGAAGCGCGAGAAGCACAGATCATAGGACGCGTCGAACGGGTAGCTCTGCACGTCGGCGGCCACGAACGCGACATTTCCCAGCCCCTCGGCCTCGGCATCGGCGCGGGCCGTGCGCAGGAACTGATCGACGCAGTCGAGCCCCAGCACGTGGCCCTCCGGGCCGGTCTTGCGCGCCAGTGCGCGGGCGGTGTCGCCCCAGCCGCAGCCGACATCGACGATCCTTGATCCGGGGGCGATCTGCACCTCCCTGAGCCAGAGCTCGCTGTGATGGCTCAGGCCGTTCATCAGGATCTCGCGGTAGCGTTCGAATTTTGCCGCCAGCGTATCGTTCCAGAACGCGACGAATTCGGTTTGCGGGTCTGCGGCGAGCGTCATGTGCTCCTCCTTTTCGTGACGGATGTGCGCGACATCGACATCGACGCGCGCGAGGCACGACCGGAAGGTGCGGCAGATTTGCCGCGGAGGGCTTTTTGCTGTATCCTTCCGCACCAGGTCGCGCTGCGCGGGTCCCGGCTGAAACTTTCTCGGCCGAACCCGTCCTACGGGACGGAACTTTCCCGCGCAGGTGATTGGTAGGGACGCGACAGGCGCCCCGCCAGAGCCGTTCTTCGCATGAACGGTCCATTCTGATCACCGGAGGCTGCGATGCCGACCAGCAGCGACACCAAGCGCGTGAGCATCCTCGCCGTTCCGGACATGTCGACCGGAACCCCGATCAACGGCCTTTACGAAACGCTGGCGCTGGGCGAGACCATCCTGAAGGACGGACGATCCGGGGCGCACGACCTCTTCGAGGTCGAGATCGTGGGGGCGGAGCGCGGCATCTTCGCCGGCGCCTGCGGGCTGCCCCTGCAGGTGCATCGCGGCGTGGCGGAGGTGGCAAGGACGGATATCGTCATCATCCCCTCGATGTCCCTCGCCGAGGGAGGCTGGATCAAGGGAAAGCAACCCGAGATCGTCGGCTGGCTGCGGCGGCAGCACGAAGAGGGCGCCGATCTCTGCACCACGTGCGCCGGTGTGCTGCTGCTGGCTGAAACCGGCCTTCTGGACGGGCGGGAAACCACCACGCACTGGGTCTTCGCCGACACGTTCCGGCGCAACTTTCCGCAGGTGCGCCTTCGCCTGGAGGAATCACTGATCGTCGACGGGCAGCGCGGTGAGTTCGTCATGGGCGGCGCGGCAAGTTCCTGGCAGGACCTCATTCTCTACGTGATCGCGCGCCATGTCAGCCCGCGCGCGGCGCAGACCCTGGGCCGGTTTCTGCTCTTCCATTTGAACACGATCAGCCAGCTGCCGTTCTTGCCGTTCTGCCCCAGAACCGATCACGGCGACGGCGCCATCCGGGCGGTACAGGAGGCGCTGGATGCCGATGCCCGGCTCGATTCGACGATCGATGAACTCGCGGAGCGGGCCGGCCTTGCGCGATCGACGTTCAATCGGCGCTTTGCGCGCGCGACCGGGCATGCGCCAATCGACTACCTGCAACGGTTGCGGGTCGAGAAGGCCAAGGCGCTTCTGGAAGAGAGCTGCCAGCCGATCGAGGAAATCGGCTGGCAGGTCGGCTACGAGGAGCCGGCCGCGTTTCGCCGCCTGTTTCGCAAGGTGACGCGGCTGACGCCGGGTGAGTATCGGCGCAAGTTCCACATTGTTCGAGCCGATCGCTCCCCGACCGTGGGCAATTTGGCCGCCCCGGCGTGATCGTGCGGTTGTTTTCTTGATCGCAAACCGGGGCCGCCCCCTGCGCGGCGACGTGCTGCCCGAGCCCCTCCCGGTGAAGGGCCTGCCGTTGCGTCGCGACGACGCGCTTTGAGAGTCGGGAGTAACCGGGTCAACCACGCAGGACGTCGATCACCTGCCGGGCGTAGAGGCCGGCGCTGGTCCGAATTGCGCTCGCGTTTCCGGCACGGGGATGCCTTCCTCTTCCGGGCGCGACGGCTGACGGGCAGCGGCCTGTCCAAGGGTCTGCGCTAAGGGTTGGCGCTACGGGTTGATGATCCAGGTGGCGATATTCGAGGGGGTCGGACTACTGCTCCTGCCCTTTGCAGAAGATGGTGCGCGCTTGAGCGAAAGCCCTTGGTCTTGCGAGGCCAGGTCAGGCAAAGACTTCCGAAGACATTTTCGAAAGCCGTGCAAGCTGGATGTCGGCCCGGCGGGCGCAGCGGTCATTCGCACCGAGAGCATCTTTCGCCGGCTTCCGGGGCCCGACTTGCCTCACCGGCGCCTCCGACGACGAACTTCCGTGCGTCACGCATCATCCTGTCTTGCCTCCCCGCGCCGGGGCGTGCGAATATCGGGCTTTGAACTGCGGAATGGGATCATGCCTTTGGATC
>SLKW01000015.1 GCA_007134405.1 Paracoccaceae bacterium | reverse complement strand
GGGATCTGCACGACATCGCTGAAACACGCCGCGCATTTCCGTGCCAATGCCCAGGCCGGGATGGTGATGGTCAACCTGCCGACAGCGGGCGTGGACTATCATGTGCCGTTCGGGGGCACCAAGGGGTCCAGCTTCGGCCCGCGCGAGCAGGGCGCCTATGCCGCCGAGTTCTACACCACCGTCAAGACGGCCTATACCCAGCCATGAGCGACAGGCCCGATGTCCTGGTAATCGGCGGCGGGATCATCGGCCTGACCGCGGCGCTGGCGGTGCAGCGTCGCGGCCTTTCGGTCGCGGTGATCGAGCGCGACCCAGACGCGCAAGGCGCGTCCATCGGCAATGCCGGGGCCTTTGCCTTCACCGATGTCGAACCGCTGGCGGCGCCGGGCATCCTGCGCAAGGCGCCGAAATGGCTGCTCGATCCGCTGGGCCCCCTGAGCATCCGGCCGCGCTATGCCCTGCGCCTTCTGCCGTGGCTGCTGCGGTTCTGGCGGGCAAGCTGGCGGGACCGGCACGCGGCCTCATTGCGGGCGCAGGCGGCGATGATGGCGCTGTCGCGCGACGCGCTGGAGCGGCTGGTGGCCGAATGCGACGCCGGGCATCTGCTGCGGCGCGAGGGGCAGTTGCAGCTTTACGACAGCGCGGCGAGCTTCCAGGCCAGCCTTCCCGGCTGGCGCCAGCGCGCGGCGCATGGCATCCGGTTCGACCTGATCGAGGACAACCCCGCCCGCCTGGCCGAGCTGCAGCCGGGTCTTGCGCCCAGCCTGCGGCACGGCGTGTTCACCCCCGACTGGATCAATGCCAGCGACCCGGGTGCCTGGCACCGGCATCTGCGCGAGGTGTTCCTTGGCCGGGGCGGCCGCCTGCAAAAGGCACAGGCGCGCAGTCTTGCGGCGGGGCCGGGGCAGGCGCGTGTCGAGACCGATGAGGGCAATTTCGAGGCGGGGCATGTCGTCGTCGCTGCGGGGGCCTGGTCGCACCATCTGGCGCGGACGCTGGGCGAGGTTCTGCCGCTTGAAACCGAACGCGGCTACAACACCACCTTGCCCGATCCGCGCTTCGACCAGCGGCTGCATCTGAGCTTTGCCGACCACGGCTTCGTCGTCAGCCGGGTGGGCGAGGCCATCCGCGTCGGCGGCGCGGTGGAACTTGGCGGGCTGGACCTGCCGCCGAACTATCGCCGCGCCGAGGTGCTGCTAGAGAAGGCGCAGAGATTCATGCCCGGGCTCAACGCGACGGGCGGACGGCAGTGGATGGGGTTTCGGCCCTCCATGCCCGACAGCCTGCCGGTCATCGGGCCGTCATCCGCCAGCGCGCGCATCATCCATGCCTTCGGCCACGGCCATCTGGGGCTCACGCAATCGGCGGGCACGGCGGAACTGGTCGCCGATCTGGTCTGCGGGCGCAGCCCCGCGATCGACATGACCCCGTTTCGCGCCGACAGGTTTTTCGCATTCCTGCCGCGTCCGTTTCGCCGCAATCCGGATGTCCCGGCCCGACAGGGCCGAATTCAAACATTGGAGACCCCATGAAGATCACCGCCATCCGAGTTTACCAGATCGACCTGCCGCTCAAGGAAGGGCGCTACACCTGGGCGAGCGGAAACTATGTCGAGGTCTTCGACAGCACCGTCGTCGAGATCGAGACGGATGCGGGCCTGACCGGCTGGGGCGAAAGCTGCCCGCTGGGCTCGGCTTATCTGCCGGCCTTCGCCAAGGGCGTGCGCGCGGGGCTTGCGGAGCTTGCGCCGCAGCTTCTGGGGATGGATCCGCGGGCGCTCGATGTGCTCAACCGGCACATGGATTTGGTGTTGCGCGGGCACCCCTACGCCAAGGCGCCGATCGACGTGGCCTGCTGGGACATTCTGGGCAAGGCGACCGGGCTGCCGGTCTACACCCTGCTGGGCGGCAAGGCGCAGGAGGAGGTGACGCTTTACCGCGCCATCTCGCAGATCGAGCCGCAGGCGATGGCCGAGAACCTGGCCGGGTACCGCGACGAGGGCTACACCCGGTTCCAGCTCAAGGTCGGCGCGGATGTCGACAGCGACATCGCCCGCATACGGCTATGCGCCGATCAGATGCGCCCCGGCGACGTGTTGGTCGCCGATGCCAATACCGGCTGGACGATGCACGAGGCGGCGCGCGTGGTGCAGGCGGTGCGCGATGTTGATGTCTATATCGAGCAGCCCTGCCCGACTTACGAGGAATGCCTGGTGACCCGCCGGCGCACGGCGCTGCCCTTCGTTCTGGACGAGGTCATCACCGATGTCGGCGCGCTGATGCGGGCGTTGGGGGATGGGGCGATGGATGCGATCAACCTGAAGATCTCCAAGGTCGGGGGCCTCAGCAAGGCGCGACAGATCCGCGATCTGTGCATCACCGCGGGCCTGCCGATGACCATCGAGGATACCTGGGGCGGCGATGTCGTCACCGCGAGCATCGCGCATCTGGCGCAGTCGACGCCGGCCGAGTTCCAGTTTTCCTCAACGGATTTCAACAGTTACGGCACCGTGACCTTCGCACCCGACGCGCCGCAGCGCGAGAACGGGCGGATGCGGGCGGCCGACCGTCCGGGCCTGGGCGTGACGCCGGATCGGGACGTGCTGGGCGACCCGGTGCTGGAGGTGACGTGACATGCGGAGTTCACGCGCGATTCACGTCGTCGGGTGCCATGCCGAGGGTGAGGTGGGCGATGTGATCGTCGGGGGTGTTGCGCCGCCGCCGGGGGAGACGTTGTGGGAACAATCGCGCTGGATTCAGGCGGATGGGGGGTTGCGCAACTTCGTCTTGAACGAACCGCGCGGGGGGGTTTTTCGCCATGTGAACCTGTTGGTTCCGCCGAAGGATAGCCGGGCGCAGATGGGGTTCATCATCATGGAGCCCGTGCATACCCCGCCCATGTCTGGGTCGAATTCGATCTGTGTTTCGACGGTCCTCCTCGATACCGGGATCGTGCCGATGGAGGAGCCGGAAACCCGTCTGGTGCTGGAGGCGCCGGGCGGGTTGATCCATGTGCGGGCGGAATGCGCGGAGGGCAAGGCGCAGCGGATCTTCGTGCAGAATGT
>SLKW01000093.1 GCA_007134405.1 Paracoccaceae bacterium | reverse complement strand
TCGGCCTGTTGATGGGCCTCTTCGCGCTGGTTCCGGGCCTGCCGTTCGCTCCCTTCGTCGTTGGCGCAGCGGTCCTTCTGGGTGCGGGCTTCTACGCCCAGCGACTGCGCCAGCAGGCCGAAACCGAGCCCTCGTCCGAGCCCGCTGAACCGCCGAAGCCGATGTCGATCGGGGATGTGCTGGATCTCGACGATATCCACGTGAAGTTCGCGCCCGACCTCGTTCCCATGGTCCTGGATCCGGCAACGGGGCTCGACGCGCGGATCACCAACATGCGCAACCATGTCGTGCGCAGCTACGGGCTCATCCTGCCCGAGATCCGCTTGACCGACGAACCCGCGCTCGAATCCGGCGAATATTGCGTGCTGATCCAGGGCGTGGAGCAGGCACGCGACCGGCTCTATCCCGACCGGATGCTCGCGCTCGTTCATGACGATGCGCCCGGCGCGCCCGCCGGAATCGACGTCCGCGAGCCAGTATACGGCGCGCCAGCCCGCTGGGTCCCCGCCGCCGAGGAAGAACGCGCGGCGATGCAGGGGCTGACCGTCGTCAGTCCGCCCGAGGTTCTGGCGACGCATCTGCTTGAGGTCATCAAGGCCAATTTCGCGCGGCTTCTGACCCTGCGCGGACTGCGGCGGATGCTCGACGAGCTTGGAAACCTGTCCGACCCCAAGCGCGCCGAGGCCAACCGGCGGCTGCTGGACGAACTGATCCCGGACAAGGTGCCCGTTGACTTGCTGCTGTCGGTTCTGCGCCTCCTGTTGGACGAACGCGTCTCGGTGCGCAACCTGCCGCTGATCCTCGAGGCCATCGCCGAGTTGCGCGTGCAGAACATGGCGCCGGAAGCCGTTTGCGAACACGTGCGTCAGCGTCTGGGCTTCCAGCTCGTGGCCGGGCTGAAGCGGCCCGACGGGACCATTCCCCTGGTTCAACTTGGTCAGGACTGGGAAGAGCTTTTTGCCAATTATGAACTGGCTGGCGAACGCGGTATCGGCGATATCGCGCTACCGCCCGGTGACTTCGCCCGCCTCGCCTCGGCCCTAGCCGAGAAGTTCAATGCGCTCTCGGAGACGGGGGTTCAGGCCGCACTCGTCTCCTCGTCGCGGCGCCGACGGTTTCTGCGCACGGTGATGGCCGCGCGCGGGCTCTCGAATCCGGTCCTCAGCTTCGAGGAGATCGGGATGGAGGCGCGCCCGGCGCTAGTTGGCCAGATCGCGGCATGACAGCCGTCGATCTGTTCGACGCTCTGGCCGCCCTGACCGACGAGGCGCACGCGGCTTTCGTTGGGGGGTTCCTGGTCTTTGCCCGCGTGGGCGCGATCTTCGCGCTGCTGCCGGCCTTTGGCGAACAGGTCGTGCCTGGTCGCATCCGGTTGATCCTCGCCTTCGCGATGACGCTCGTTGTCGCGCCCGCCGCCCTGCCGCTGATCGAAGTGCGCCCTCAGGGTCTGGGGGAGGTCGCCTTCTATCTGGGGGCGGAAACCGTCGTCGGGCTGGCCCTCGGCGCGGGGCTTAGGCTTCTGGTCATGGTCCTGCAGATTGCCGGAACCATGGCAGCGCAATCGGTTTCGCTCTCGCAGTTCTTCGGCGGGGCGGGTGTCGATCCGCAGCCGGCGATGTCGCAGGTTCTGGTGATGGCGGGACTGGCGCTTCTGGTCATGGCAGGGCTGCCCGAACGCGCCGCGCAATTCCTGATCATTTCTTACCAGCTTCTTCCGGCCGGCCAATGGCCCGATGCCGGGGTGCTGGCCGAATGGGGGACGGCGCGTGTCGCGCATGCCTTCTCGCTCGCCTTCGTGCTCGCGGCGCCCTTCGTCATCGGATCGGCGATCTACAACATGGCGCTCGGCGCCATCAATCGGGCCATGCCGCAACTGATGGTCGCCTTCGTCTTCTCGCCGGCGGTCACCTGGGGCGGGCTTGTCCTGCTGATGCTTTCGGCGCCGGTGATGGTCACCGTATGGTTCGGTGCGTTCCAGGCCTACCTTGCCGACCCGGTCACGGTGCGCGGGCCATGAGGTTGACGCCATGAGCCAGGGTCAGGACGAATCCGACAAGCCGCATGAAGCGACGCCCCGTAAGCTCGAAGAGGCGCGCAAGCGCGGCGAGGTTCCCAAGATGGCCGATCTCACGGCCACCGCGGCGGTGGGGGGCTTTCTGCTGCTCGCGCTGCTGCCCGGCGGCTGGATGCCGCTGCGGATCGGCGAACTGGGGCAGGGGCTGTTGGATCGTGCCGATACGTTTTCGGCGCAGCTTCTGGGGGGCGGCACCGGGGCGGCCAGTGTGTTGCTGGGGGCGGTGGCGATAGCGGTGGTGCCGGCGCTGCTGGTTCCGGTGGTCGCGGTTTTTGCGATGCTGCTTGCCTTTCGCGGCCTTGTGTTCGCGCCCGAGAAGCTCAAGCCCAAGGCCTCGCGCATCTCGATGGTGTCAAACGCCAAGCAGAAATTCGGCCTCTCGGGGCTGTTCGAATTCGTCAAGAACACCGTCAAGCTTCTGATCTACGCGACGGTGCTGTGGTTCTTTCTGTCCGCGCAGATGCCGCGTCTGCTGGCGGTGATGCAGCAAAGTCCCGGCCAGGTCGTGGCCGAGATGATGCGCCTGATCGTCGCCTTCCTGGCCATTGTCGTCGTCATCATGGCCGCGATTGGCGCGATTGACTTCTTCTGGCAGCGTTTCGATCACCTGCGGCGCCAGCGCATGAGCCACCAGGAACTGCGCGAGGAATACAGGCAGTCCGAGGGCGATCCCTACATGAAACAGGCGCGCCGCCAACGCGCGCAGGAGATCGCCACCAACAAGATGCTGGCCGATGTGCCCAAGGCGGATGTGATCATCGTCAACCCGACCCATTTCGCTGTCGCGCTGAAATGGGACCGCACCAGCCCCGGCGCGCCGGTCTGCGTGGCGAAGGGGGTCGACAACGTGGCGCTGAAGATTCGTGAACTGGCCGAGGAGTCGGGCGTGCCTATCCATTCCGACCCGCCCACCGCTCGCGCCCTTCATGCCGGGATCGAGATCGGCCAGGAAATCACGCCCGAGCATTATGCCCCCGTAGCGGCCGCGATCCGCTT
>SLKW01000434.1 GCA_007134405.1 Paracoccaceae bacterium | reverse complement strand
CCCGGCGCCCGATCCGGCGCCGGGGCCCGCCCCTGACCCATGCTCCGTTACACCATCCAGCGCATCCTCCTCGCGCTCGCGATCGTCTTCTTCGCGATCTCGGCGCTCTATACGGTGATGGTCACGCTTCCGGGCGATCCCACCACCGTGCTCCTCGGCCCCCGTGCCACCGCCGAGATCCGCGCCGATTTCCGCGAGCGTCTGGGCCTCGACAACCCGCTCTACGTGCAGGTCGCGCAGTTCTGGGGCCGGATCCTGACCGGCGACATGGGAACCGATTTCAACCGCAACCGCCCCGTCGCGGACTCCGTCTTCAGCGCGCTCCCACACACCGTCGCGCTGGTTTTCGGCGCGATCTTCTGGTCGGCGACCCTCGGCATCCTGCTGGGCGCCTTCTCCGCCGACAACCGCGGCAGTTTCCTCGACCGGATCGCCGGGGTCCTCTCGGTCGCCTTCATCGCCGCGCCCTCCTTCGTCGTCGCGCTTTACTCGCTCCTGATCTTCTCGGTCTGGTTGCGCTGGTTTCCCACCATCGGCGCGGGCGAGCCCGGCGACATCCTCAGCCGCCTCTACCACCTCGCGCTGCCGTCCTTCGCCATCGGTCTGGCCTGGGTGGGCTACGTCGCGCGGATCGTCCGCGCCTCGATGCTCGAGGCCCTGGGCGAGAACTACATCCGCACCGCCCGCGCCTTCGGCCTGCCGCGCCGCACGGTGATCTACAACTACGCGCTGCGCGTGGCGATCCTGCCCGCCGTGCAGGTCCTCGGCGTCGGCATCGGCGGCATGCTCTCCAGCGCCGTCTTCGCCGAGATCGTGTTTTCCCGCCCCGGCCTCGGCTCGCTCATCTATGACAGCGTCTCGGGGCGGAACTACCCGGTGGTCATGGGCGCGATGCTGGTCGCCATCGGCTTCTTCGTCACCTGCGCGCTGATCGCGGACCTGATAAACGCGGCCCTCGACCCCCGCCACAGGTCGCAAAAATGAGCGCTTTTCGCCACACGCTCACGGGCCGCCTTCTGGCCGACCCGCTGGCGGTCTTCGCCATGGCGATCATCGCGCTTCTGGTCGTCTCGGCGATCCTGGCCGACGTCATCGCCCCGCACGACCCGGCGGCGATGAACCTGATGGACCGCTTCTCGCCGCCCTCCGCGACCTACTGGATGGGCACCGACAACCTCGGCCGCGACACCTTCTCGCGGCTGCTGCAGGGCGGGCGCATCGCGCTCTATGTCGCGCTCACCGCCGTCACCATCTCGGGCCTCATCGGCCTGGTCCTCGGGATGCTCGCGGGCTTCGGGCCGCGCTGGCTCGACAACGCGCTTCTCTTCTTCTTCGATGCGCTCCGCGCCTATCCCACCATCATCCTGGCGCTGGCCCTGGCCGCGCTGATGCCGCGGGGCCTCGGCACGGTCATCATCGTCGTCATCATCACCTCATTCGCCGAATACGGCCGCGTCGTGCGCACGCAAACCCTGTCCTTGAAGAACTCCGAATTCATCCTCGCCGAACGCGCCATGGGCGCCTCGTTCGCGCGTATCGTCTTCCACCACATCCTGCCCAACGTGCTGGGCCCCTTCTTCATCCTCGCCGCGATGAACCTGCCCGTCGTCATCACCATCGAGGCGGGCATGAGCTTCCTCGGCATCGGCGTCCCCCCCGGCACGCCCTCCTGGGGCGCGACGCTGAAGGACGGGTTCGACTACATTCGCACCACGCCCTGGATCCTGCTATCGGCCGGCCTGCCCCTGATCCTCGCCACCCTCGGCTTCACCTTCCTGGGCGAGGCTTTGCGCGACCAGCTCGACCCGCGGCTGAGGAAGACCCGATGACCGCAGCCCTGAAGGTCGAGGATCTGACCGTCCACTACGACACCCGCGAAGGTGCGCTGCAGGCGCTGCGCGACGTCTCGATCACCGTGCCCGAAGGCCAGATCGTCGGCGTCGTCGGCGAGTCCGGCTGCGGCAAGTCCACGCTGATCAACGCGCTTCTGCAACTGCTGCCCGAAAACGCCACCATCCCCGCCGGCCGCATCACGCTTCAAGGCGAGGACGTGACCCGCGCCAACACCCGCCGCCTGCGTCAGATGCGCGGCCAGGAGATCTCGGTCGTCTTCCAGGACCCGATGACCTCCCTGAACCCGGTGCTCAGTATCGGCCGGCAGATGCGCGACATCCAGTATCGCCAGCCCGGCAGCAAGGCCGAGAAGGATCGCCGCGCCGCCGCCATGCTCGGCCGCGTCGGCATCCCCGACCCGGTGGGCAAGCTTTCCGCCTATCCGCACGAGCTTTCGGGCGGGATGCGCCAGCGCGTCGCCATCGCCATGGCCGCGCTGATGCGCCCGCGCGTACTGATCGCCGACGAGCCGACGACGGCGCTCGACGCCACGCTCGAGGTTCAGATCATCGAACTTCTGAAGGAAATCCAGCGCGAGATCGGCTGCGCCATCCTCTTCATCTCGCACCACCTGGGCGTCATCGCGGAACTCTGCGACCGTGTCGTCGTCATGTATGCCGGCGTCGCGGTCGAGGAGGGCCCCGTGGCCGATGTCTTCCTGCGCCCCGGCCATCCCTACACGATCAAGCTGATCGAATGCGACCCGGGCCGGCTGAAGGAAAAGGTCGCCGACCTTCCGTCGATCCCCGGCAGCCTGCCGGATCTCACCGACCCGCCCGCCGGCTGCATCTTCCAGGGCCGCTGCGACCGCGCGACCGAGATCTGCGCCACCCCGCCCCCGCGCGTGACCCAGCGCCCCAACCACTGGGCCGCCTGCCACCATTCGGGGCCCGAAACCCGATGAACGACACCCCATGACTACGCGGCAGACCAATCGACAGATCCGGCACCGGCAGCGCCCGACCCGGCGGGACGCGCGGCACGCCGGAAGCAGGGGCTCCCGGACGGTTGGGGCAATTGTTTCATTACGGTTAATGGCGCCGAATCTACCATGTGAATTCAATGACTTGTCGAATGGTCCGCTAGCGGACCGGCCGCGATTGCGCCCTGAATCGTCCCGTTGTCCGCCCTGTCAGCGGCTCCGGATCCCGCCTTCCGACCGGGCCGGCACCCCATGACCCCGCTCCT
>SLKW01000415.1 GCA_007134405.1 Paracoccaceae bacterium | reverse complement strand
CGCGACCCCGACGTCCTCGACACCTGGTTCTCCTCGGGCCTCTGGCCCATCGGCACGCTGGGCTGGCCGGAGGAGACCGACGAACTGAAACGATATTTCCCGACCGATGTGCTGGTCACCGGCTTCGACATCATCTTCTTCTGGGTCGCGCGGATGATGATGATGCAGCTGGCCGTCGTCGGAAAAGAGCCCTTCCACACCGTCTATGTCCACGCTCTGGTGCGGGACGAGAAGGGGCGGAAGATGTCGAAATCGCTCGGCAATGTCATTGACCCGATGGACCTGGTCGACGAGTTCGGCGCCGATGCGGTGCGCTTCACGCTGAGTTCGATGGCGGCGATGGGGCGGGACCTGAAGCTGTCGAAGGACCGGATCGCGGGGTATCGCAACTTCACCACGAAGCTGTGGAACGCGGCGCGATTCGCCGAGATGAACGGGGTCTTCGGGGCGGACGTGCCCGTGCCCGGCGCGCTGCCGCCCGAGGCGACGCAGACCGCCAACCGCTGGATCGTGGGCGAAACCGCGCGAGCGCTGGCCGAGGTCGATGCCGCGCTCGCCGCCTACCGGTTCAACGACGCGGCCAACACGCTCTATGCCTTCGTCTGGGGCAAGGTCTGCGACTGGTACGTGGAATTCGCCAAGCCGCTTCTCGACGGCCAGCACAAGGCCGAGACGCGGGCCACGATGCGCTGGGTGATCGACCAGTGCCTGATCCTGCTGCACCCGTTCATGCCCTACGTGACCGAGGAGTTGTGGGGCCTGACCGGAGATCGCGACCGGATGCTGGTTCTGGCGCCGTGGCCGGAATACGGCACCGACCTCGCCGATGCCGATTCCGATCGCGAGATGGGTTGGGTGATCGGGTTGATCGAATCCATTCGTTCGGCGCGTTCGCAACTGCGCGTGCCGGTCGGGCTGCGGCTGCCGATCCTGGCGCTGGATCAGGACGCGACGGCGGACGCGGCCCATGCGCGTAATGCGGCGCTGATCGAGCGGTTGGCGCGGGTGGAGGCTTTGGAAATCGCCCAAAGCCTGCCCCGCGGCGCGCTGACGGTCACGGTAGAAGGGGCGACCTATGCGCTGCCGCTCGAAGGGGTGATCGACATCGCCGCCGAGACGGCGCGGCTGGAAAAGGCCCGCGCCAAGCTGGACAAGGAGATCGGCGCGCTCGATGGTCGGCTGTCGAACCCGCGATTCCTGGAAAAAGCCGCGCCCGAGGTCGTCGACGAGGCGCGCGAGCAACTCACGGAAAAGCGCGACGAAGCGGCCCGGCTGGCCGAGGCGCTGGGTCGGCTTGCGGCGATGGCATGAGGCGTGCAGGGTTTCCACGCGGCGGGCTGCCTCTATATACTGCGGCACAGGCGAATCGAGACCGCGAGGGTGATGGTTCATGGCACTGCGGCCCCATATGACCGATCGACCGGATGGCCCGGGCGGGGAATCGTCGGTTGCGACCCGGACGAAAACCAAGACGCAGCGCCCGCCTATGTACAAGGTGCTGCTCTTGAACGACGACTACACGCCGATGGAATTCGTCGTGCACGTGCTTGAGCGCTTCTTCGGTATGAGCCACGCGCACGCGTTCGACGTGATGTTGACGGTCCACAAGAAAGGCGTTGCGGTCGTGGGAGTCTTTTCCTTCGAAGTGGCCGAAACGAAGGTCGCGCAAGTGATGGATTTCGCGCGTCGCCATCAGCACCCGCTGCAATGCACGCTGGAAAAGGAGTAGGGCGCGGCGCGCGTCCCCCCATGTCGCAGCCCCTTCCAGACCCCGCGCCGCGCGCCCTGCGCCTGTCGCTCGCGCTCGAGGCCGGCCTGCTCCTGCCGAACGAAGGCAGGTTGGCCGTGCTGCATCCCCGCGCCGGGGAGGATATCTCCATCCTGCCGCGCGAGAGAGTCCAAATCGTCACGCCGCACGCGCCCGATCACGCGGCGTTCGAGGCTCAGGGCTATTCCTGCGCGCAGGAAATCGCTGAGGCGGCGGCAGTGATTGTCTGCCTGCCGCGAGGGCGGGACGAGGCGCGCGATCTGATCGCCCAGGCCGCGGCGGCGACGACGGGCCCTGTGATCCTGGACGGGCAGAAGACCGATGGGATCGAGGCGCATCTGCGCGCGCTCAGGGGGCGCGTGGAACTTTCCACCCCGATTTCGAAAGGTCACGGGAAGATCGCGTGGTTCACCTCGCCCGGCGCAACGGCTTTCGATGACTGGCGGGCGGAGCAGCGCGCCTTCGGGGATGCCAACGGCCGGTCCTTCGTCACCCGGCCGGGGGTTTTTTCGGCGGATGGCGTCGACCCCGGTTCGGCTTTGCTGTCGTCGGTGCTGCCGGTCGGCATGAAGGGCGTCGTGGTCGACCTTGGGGCCGGGTGGGGCTGGCTGTCGGCGACGCTGTTGGCGCAGGCCCCGGGGATCGAGGCTCTGCATCTAATGGAGTCCGATGCCCGCGCGCTCGATTGCGCCCGCGCGAATGTCGCCGATCCGCGGGCGGTTTTCCATTGGGTCGATGCAACGCGGCCGCTTCCGGGTCTGCGGGTCGATCACGTAATCACCAACCCACCCTTCCATCAGGGTCGCACCGGTCAGCCCGCCCTTGGCCAGGCATTCATTCGTGCGGCTTCCGCGATGCTGGCGCCTGCCGGCAAGCTCTGGCTGGTCGCTAACCGGCATCTCCCCTACGAGGTTACGCTGGCACAGACATTTGCGACGCATCAGGAGGTCGCCAACGAAAGGGGCTTCAAGGTTCTGGTCGCCGAGAGGCCGCGCAGGACCGTCACGCAAAAGCCCGCGCTGCGGCGCGCATATCTCTCGCAGGAGCCGAAAGGATGACCGTAAGTATCGCCGGAAAGACTGCCATCGTCACCGGGGCAGCCGCCGGGATCGGCCTTGCGATCGCGCGACACTTCGTGGACGAAGGCGCGAATGTCGTGCTTGCCGACATGAACGAGAAGCGCCTCAAGAACGGCGCCAATGAACTGATCGAGCATGAGCGCGCCTTGTTCTTCACCGGCGATCTGCGCGAGCGCCTGACGGTTGCGAACCTGCTTTCTGCAACGATCGATGCCTTCGACCGGGTCGATATCCTGATCAACGCCGCGCGCGCCTTCGTCACGAGCGATCCGCTCGATCCTGCCGACACGTCGGTCGAAGAGTCGCTTTCGCAAAACCTCATGGTGGCGCTGCGGCTGTCGCAGGCGGTGGCGCGGCGGATGATTGCCCAGGCCCAGGCCGCGGGCGAGGACGAGCGCGGTTCTCCGGCGGGCGCGATCATCAATTTTAGTGCGACCGCCGCGCATCGGACGCAGCCCGAATTGCTTGGATACTCGATCAGCACCGCCGCCGCGGAGCAGATGACGCGCTCGCTCGCGGTGGCGCTGGCACCGCATCAGGTCCGCGTGAATGCGCTTGCCATCGGTTCGGTGATGAGCGCAAGCCTCAAGGACCAGATCGCCGAACATCCCGATTATCGCGACCGGATCATTCGCGGAACGCCTTTGCGGCGGATCGGCACAGCGGCAGAAGTGGCCGAGGCGGCGCAGTTCCTTGCCTCGGACGGGGCCGGGTTTGTCACGGGGCAAGTGCTGACGCTGGATGGCGGTCGCACACTGCTCGATTCTGTCCAGACTCCGGCTTACTGACGCGACATAGCCCGGCAGCCGGCGGACCGGAACTGTTTTATCACCGGGTTCGGGTTGCCGTGGCGAACCGCGCGGAAAAACCGACGATGATTGGCGCGAAGGGCAGGATGATGAAAATCCGCAGGATGTGAAACGCCGTGACCGTAGCCAGTCCTTCCTGGATGATCTTTGCGGTCAGAGCCATCTCGGTCACGCTGCCGGGCGCCGTCGCGAGGATCATCACTTGCCACTGTTGCCCTGTCGCCCAGGCAAAGCTCAGTCCCATGAGCGCGCAGAGCCCGATCATCAGGATCGAGGAGACGAAAGCCGCGCCAAGGAATCCACCCGCGCGGCGCAGCAACTCACGGTCGAAGACCGCGCCCAACCAGACGCCGAGGAATATCTGCGCGATGACGAGCACCGGGTACGGATAAGCGGTAATCGGCAGGCTGAGCGCCGCGGCGAGTGCGGTTGCGCCGAGCGCGCCCACGAAAAAGGGGTTGGAGAGCCGGATCAGTTTGAAGACCCACGAGCCGAGGAGGGCAATCGCGCAAAGGAGGAGAGACCCCGGAAGCGTCCAGCCAGTCGTGCGCAGTGCAGCATGCGGATCGGTCACGCTGCCGTCCAGCGCCACCATGATCGGAGGGATGAGCAGGACCAAGAGAACGATGCGCAGCGTCTGCGAAAAGACGACCGGGCCGGGCTGGACGCCATGCTTGTTCGCCAGGTTCGCGCTCTCCACCGGCCCCATCGGGACCGAGGCGAGCGTGGCGGTAATCGCATCGACATCAGTCATGCGCATGAGCACCGCGGCGACGAGAAAGCCGATCACGATGGTCAGGAGCGCTGCGGCGAGCATCGGAATCAGGAGGCTGCCCATTGCGCTGACTGCGTCGGGGGTGAAGGCAAGTCCCACAGAGGAGGCAATCAGAACTTGGCCGGCCGGGCGCGTATGCGCAGGGATCGCCAGGGGAAGCTCGAGCATCCGCATCGATGCGGCGAAGATCAGCGCGCCGATCATCCAGGCCAGCGGCACATTCAGCCAGTACCCGATCAATCCGAAGATGAACGCCCCGGAATAGGTCGCAATGACGAGCGTCGGTCGTTTGAGCCGTTGCAGGCTGGGTGTCGGTCGTGTCGGTTCGGTCATGCCGCGGTTCGGCCTTTCGGGGGATCCCGTGTGGAGCAGAGGCTCAATTTCACTTGTTCACCATTATGAGGCGATCCGAGGTGAAGCTTCAATCCCACAACGTCTCCGCGCGAACCCTCGCCTGACGTAGAACGCGTATAGACGGCTTGGCCGGATCGAGCAGCGTCCGGAGAGCGGCCACGCAACCCCGCGTCCAGGTGCCGCCGGATGCTGACGCGGCCGTCCCTTTGCGAACTAGACCGAGAGCACAGCGGCCACCGAGCGTTTCCAGCGCGTGTATCTGCTCTCGCGCAGCTCGGGCGTCATCGCGGGTTGGAACTGTCGTTCGACCGCCCAGCTGCGGGCGAATTCGTCCTGGGACGGGTAGAGGCCGGCGCGCATTCCGGCAAGCCATGCCGCGCCGAGGGCGGTCGTCTCCAGCACCTTCGGGCGGTCGACCGGGGCGCCGATGATGTCCGAGAGGAACTGCATCGCATAGTCGTTCGCGGCCATACCCCCATCGACGCGCAAGGTGGGCTGCGCGCCCTCGCGCCGCCAGTCGGCCTGCATCGCCTCCAGGAGGTCGCGGGTCTGGTAACCGACGCTTTCCAGAGCCGCGCGTGCGAACTCGGCCGGGCCCGAATTGCGCGTGAGCCCGAAGACCGCGCCGCGCACGCCGGGCTTCCAGTAGGGCGCGCCCAGGCCCACGAAGGCCGGCACCAGAACCAGGTCCTGCGCCGGGTCGGCGGTTTCGGCCAGCGCCTGCGTTTCGGGTGCGGCGTGGATGACCTTGAGACCGTCGCGCAGCCACTGCACCACGGCCCCGGCGATGAAGATCGACCCTTCGAGCGCGTAGGTCGGCCGCCCGTCGAGCTGGTAGGCGATGGTCGTGAGCAGCCGGTTGCGCGATGCCACCGGCGCCTCGCCGGTATTAAGGACGGCAAAGCAGCCCGTCCCGTAGGTCGATTTCAGCATCCCCGGCGCAAAGCAGGCCTGGCCCAGCGTCGCCGCCTGCTGGTCGCCCGCGACGCCGAGGATCGGGATCTCGCGACCGAAGAGATCGGCACGCGTCACCCCGAAATCGGCGGCGCAGTCGCGCACCTCTGGCAGCATTTCGAGAGGGATATCGAAGAGATCGCAGATTGTCCGGCTCCAGCGGCCCTTGTGGATATCATAGAGCATAGTGCGCGCGGCGTTCGTCGCATCGGTTGCATGGACGTTGCCGCCGGTCAGGTTCCAGATCAGCCAGCTGTCTACGGTTCCGAAAGCGAGGTCCCCGGCCTTCGCTCGCTCGCGTGCTCCATCGACATTGTCGAGGATCCATTTCACCTTGGTGGCTGAAAAATACGGATCGACGATCAGACCGGTGCGCGCTGTGATCATCGGCTCGTGCCCCGCATCGCGCAGCGTGTCGCAGAAATCGGCCGTGCGGCGATCCTGCCAGACGATGGCGTTCATCAGGGGTTTGCCCGTCCTGCGGTCCCAGACCAGCGCGGTTTCGCGTTGGTTGGTGATCCCGATTGCCGCGATATCGGTGGTGCGGAGGCCGGCCTTCTCGATCGCCGCGCGGGCGGTGGCTGCGGTCGAGGACCACAGATCCGAAGGCGCGTGTTCGACCCAGCCGGAATCGGGATAGTGCTGGGCGAACTCTTCCTGCGCGATGGCGGCGATCCGCATCTGCGCGTCGAAGACGATGGCCCGGCTCGATGTCGTGCCCTGATCGAGCGCCAAGATATGCGTCATTGCTTCCCCCCTCGCGCATCGCCGCCGGCTGCGGGCGGTCTTGTTATTCGGCCGCCCGGAAGACCTGCTCGGCGTGGCCCTGCATCCAGTCGTCGAGTGCCTGTATCTGATCCGTGCTCAGCCGTAGCCCCAGCTTGCTGCGCCGCCAGAGCACATCCTCGGCCCGGCGGGCGTATTCGCGGCGCATGAGCCAGCGAAGCTCGGCCTCGGTCAAGGTGGCGCCGAAATCGAGGCCCAGATCCGCGACCGTGCGTGCCCTTCCCAGGATTGCGCGGGCCTCGGTGCCATAGGCCCGCACGAGACGCCAGGCCCAGAACTTGGTCAGGAACGGGTAGTCGGCGCGCAACTCGGCGATCAGCTCCGCCACCCCGTCGACCGGAAAATCGCCCCCCGGAAGCGGCACGCCCGCGGTCCAGTGGCCGTTCTCCAGCGGCAGGACCGTGCCGATCTTTTCGAGCGCGCTTTCGGCGAGCCGGCGATAGGTGGTGATCTTGCCGCCGAAGACATTGAGCACCGGGGCACCCGAAGACCGGTCGATCTTCAGTGTGTAGTCGCGGGTGGCGGCGGTCGCCGAACTGGCGCCGTCGTCATAGAGCGGGCGAACGCCGGAATAGGTCCAGACGACATCTTCCGCCGTCACCGGCGTGGCGAAATAGGCGCTCGCAAAGCGGCAAAGATAGTCGCGCTCCTCCTCGGAGCAGACGGGGGCGCTTGCGGGGTCGTCATGCTCGGCATCGGTGGTGCCGATGAGGGTGAAATCCTGCTCGTAGGGGATGGCGAAGATGATCCGCCCGTCGGTACCCTGGAAGAAATAGCACTTTTCATGGTCGTAGAGCCGGCGCGTGACGATATGGCTGCCGCGCACCAGGCGTACGCGCTCGGCGCTGTTGAGCCGCAGTTTGCCGTGAATCACATCGCCCACCCAGGGCCCGGCAGCGTTGACCAGCATGCGTGCGCGTTCGGTGCGCAGGCCGTCATCGGTTTCGATCCGCACGACCCAGATGCCGCTGTCGACTTCGGCCGAGATGACCTCGGCGCGGGTCAGGATGGTCGCGCCGCGTGCTTCAGCGTCGCGCGCGTTCAGGACCACCAGGCGCGAATCCTCGACCCAGCAATCGGAATATTCGTAGGCCTTGGCGAAACGGCGTTGCAGTGGTGCGCCCTCGGTGGTGCCCTCCAGGCGCAGCGTGGCGGTGCCGGGCAGGATCTTCCGCCCGCCCAGATGGTCGTAGAGGAAGAGCCCAAGGCGGATCAGCCAGGCTGGCCGCCGCCCCCGCATCCAGGGCATGACGATGCCCAGCAGCTTCGACGTCGGCGTGTCGGATTCGAAGCGCATGTCGCGGTGGTAGGGCAGCACGAAGCGCATCGGCCAACTGATATGCGGCATCGCCCGCAAGAGCACCTCGCGCTCGATCAGCGCCTCGCGCACGAGGCGGAACTCGAAATACTCCAGGTACCGCAAACCGCCATGGAAGAGCTTGGTCGAGGCCGACGAGGTCGCGCCGGCCAGATCGCCCTTCTCGGCCAGAAGCACCGAGAGCCCGCGCCCGGCCGCGTCGCGCGCGATGCCGCAGCCATTGATTCCGCCGCCGATCACCAGCAGGTCATGCGGCTGCGCGACGGTCTCGGCGGTCTTTCGGTCGTCCGGCATGGTCTCTCCAGGCGCGCGGCGGAATGGTGCGCACCGTTTCGAGCGAAGCATATGGCATGGGGCGGTGCAACTTCAAACCGTAGCCGGAGTCGGGTCGGACCAAGGCGAGAAGCCCCGACGCGTGCGTCGGGGCCGGTCCTGGGTCAAGTGCTATCCGGGTGCCTGGGTCAAGGCGCTAGCACCAAGTTCGCGCCCCGACCAGAGTGTCAGCTGCAGCCGCTCGTCCCGCCGCAGGTGTTGCACTTCAGGCAGGTGCCATTGCGCACGAGTGTGTAGTTGCCGCACTCGCCGCACGGATCGCCCTCGTAGCCCTGCATTCGGGCGCGGGCGCGCGGATCGATGGTGGCGACGGTCAACGCCTCGGTCGAGGTTTCGGAATGCATCGCGACCGCGACGTTGCCACTGGCCGACAGGCCCGAGACGTCCATGGTGCGCGTCGTGTTGCCGCCCTGGAGCACCACCAGTTCTTGCGGAAGGCGCTTGCGCAGATAGCCCGTGGAGCTGATCTGGCGCAGGACTTCCAGCCCGCGGGTGGCGGCGTCGTCGCTGACCTCGGCCAGGTTGCCGATGCTCTCGGCCTCGCCGCCGCCCAGGTCGTCGAAGGCGGCACCCTGGGGCTTCACATGCGCGAGGTCCGTGCGGTCCAGGTAGCTGATCGCCAGTTCGCGGAAAATGTAGTCGAGGATCGAGGTGGCGTTCTTTACCGCCTCGTTGCCCTGGACCATGCCCGCCGGCTCGAACTTGGTGAAGGTGAAGGCATCGACGAATTCCTCAAGCGGGACACCGTATTGCAGGCCGACGCTCACAGCGATTGCGAAGTTGTTCATCATCGCCCGGAAGCCCGCGCCTTCCTTGTGCATGTCGATGAAGATCTCGCCCAGCTTGCCGTCCTGGTATTCGCCGGTGCGCAGGTAGACCTTGTGGCCGCCGACGATGGCCTTCTGGGTGTAGCCCTTGCGCCGCTCGGGCAGCTTCTCGCGATTGCTGCGCACGATCTCCTTGACGATGACCTTCTCGACAATCTTCTCGGCCAGCACCTGCGCCTTTTCCTGTGCGGTGCCGGTGGCGAGGATTTCCTCGGCTTCCTCGTCATCCTCGACCAGAGCGGCGGCCAGTGGCTGCGACAGTTTCGAGCCGTCGCGGTAGAGGGCGTTGGCCTTGATTCCCAGCGACCAGCTGAGCTCGTAGGCGGCGAGCGTCTCTTCGATCGTGGCCGAGTTCGGCATGTTGATCGTCTTCGAGATGGCGCCCGAGATGAAGCTCTGCGCCGCGGCCATCATTCGGATATGGCTTTCGACCGAGAGGTAGCGCTTGCCCTTCTTGCCGCAGGGATTGGCGCAGTCGAATACCGAATAGTGCTCGACCTTCAAATGCGGCGCGCCCTCGAGCGTCATGGTGCCGCAGACGTGGTCGTTTGCGGCCTCGACCTGCGCCTTGCTGAAGCCCAGATGCCGCAGCAGGTCGAAGGCGGGATCGGCCAGTTTCTCGGCCGGGATGCCAAGGGTCTCGCGGCAGAAGGTCTCACCCAAGGTCCACTGGTTGAAGACAAAGCGGATGTCGAAAGCCGAGGGAAGCGCGGCCTCGATCTTCTTGATTTCGGCCTCGCCGAAGCCGTGGCCAATCAGCGCCGTGTGGTTGATCGCCGGGGCTTGACCGATGCTGCCGTGGCCGACGGCATAGGCAATGATCTCGGCGATCTCCGCCTCTTTGTAGCCGAGCTTGCGCAGAGCGGCGGGGACCGACTGGTTGATGATCTTGAAGTAGCCGCCGCCCGCAAGCTTCTTGAACTTCACCAGCGCGAAGTCGGGCTCGATCCCGGTTGTGTCGCAATCCATCACCAGGCCGATGGTGCCGGTGGGGGCAATGACCGTGGCCTGCGCGTTGCGGTAGCCGTGCGCCTCGCCCAGGGTCAGCGCTTCGTCCCAGGCGGCGCGGGCCATGTCCACGAGCCGCGCATCGGGGCAGTTGGCGGCGTCGAGCGCCACCGGGTTCACGTTCACTGCCTCGTATTCGGGCAGGCCATGGGCGGCGCGCCGGTGGTTGCGCATGACGCGCAGCATCTGGTCGCGGTTCTTCGCGTAGCCCGGGAAGGCGCCGAGTTCGCGCGCCATCTCGGCCGAGGTGGCGTAGGAGATGCCGGTCATCATCGCGGTCAGCGCGCCGCAGAGCGCCCGTCCCTCGGGCGAATCGTAGCCCAGCCCCATATTCATCAGCAGCCCGCCGATATTGGCGTAGCCGAGGCCGAGGGTGCGGTATTCGTAGCTGCGCTGCGCGATCTCCTTCGACGGGAACTGCGCCATCATCACGCTGATTTCGAGCGTGACGGTCCACAGGCGGGTGGCGTGGATATAGGCGTCGGCGTCGAACCGGCCTTCGCGGTAGAAGGTCAGCAGGTTCATGGACGCGAGGTTGCAGGCCGTGTCGTCGAGGAACATGTATTCCGAGCAGGGGTTGGAGCCGCGGATCGGCCCGTCCGCGGGGCAGGTGTGCCAGGCGTTCACGGTGTCGTGGAACTGGATGCCGGGATCGGCGCAGGCCCAGGCGGCGTGGCCGACCTGCTCCCATAGGGCGCGCGCCTTGACGGTCTTGGCAATCTTGCCGTCGGTGCGGCGCAGGAGCTCCCAATCGGCATCCTCGCGAACTGCCTTGAGAAAGGCGTCGGTCACGCGGACGGAATTGTTGGAGTTCTGGCCTGAGACGGTGACGTAGGCCTCGGAATCCCAGTCGGTGTCGTAGGTGGGGAACTCGATCGAATCGTAGCCCTGGCGCGCGTATTGCAGGATGCGGTTGGTGTAGGTGTCGGGGATCATCGCCTTCTTGGCGGACTTGATCGCGGCTTTGAGGGCGGGGTTCTTGCCCGGGTCCACGGCATCCTCGCTGGCGCCGTCCCACTGGCGGATAGCGGCGAAGATCTCGTTGAGTTTCAGCTCATGCGCCTTGGAACCGGCGACGAGGGAGGCGACCTTCTGCTCCTCGATCACCTTCCAGTTGATGAACTGTTCAATATCGGGGTGATCCATGTCGCAGATCACCATCTTGGCGGCACGCCGGGTGGTGCCGCCGGACTTGATGGCGCCGGCTGCCCTGTCGCCGATCTTGAGAAATCCCATCAAGCCCGACGACTTGCCACCGCCCGACAGCTTCTCGCCCTCTCCGCGGAGCGATGAAAAGTTGGTGCCCGTGCCCGAGCCGTACTTGAACAGCCGCGCCTCGCGCACCCAGAGGTCCATGATGCCGCCGTCGTTGACCAGATCGTCGCTGACCGACTGGATGAAGCAGGCATGGGGCTGCGGGTGTTCATAGGCGGATTTCGACTTCACCAGCTTGTGGGTGAAGGGGTCGACGTAGAAATGCCCCTGGCTCGGCCCGTCGATGCCGTAGGCCCAGTGCAGGCCGGTGTTGAACCATTGCGGCGAGTTCGGCGCGCCCATCTGCGCGGCGAGCATGAAGCGCATCTCGTCGAAATAGGCGCGGGCGTCGGCTTCGGTGGTGAAGTAGCCGCCCTTCCAGCCCCAATAGGCCCAGGCGCCTGCGAGCCGGTCAAATACCTGCCGCGCCGAGGTTTCGCCCAGGTAACGCTCGTCTGCCGGCAGGTCGGCCAGCGCCTTCTCGTCGGCGACCGAGCGCCAGAGGAACTCGGGCACGCCTTTCTCGGTGACTCGCTTCAACCGTGCGGGAACGCCCGCCTTGCGGAAGTATTTCTGCGCGATCACGTCCGAGGCGACCTGGCTCCAGCCGGCGGGAACCTCGACCGAGTCGTTGCGGAAGACGACGGTGCCGTCGGGATTGCGGATTTCGGAGACGGTGGTGGTGAAATCCAGGCCGGCATAGGCGTCCTGGCCGTCGG
>SLKW01000298.1 GCA_007134405.1 Paracoccaceae bacterium | reverse complement strand
CGCTGTCGCCGGGCAGGGTCTGGACTGTTTGCGGTTGAACCGAACGCGTCTGGACCAGCTGGCGCGGTTGACTGCGATTTCGACCAGGCCATCGTGACGGCTGATTACGAGGTCACGGTTATACCGCTCCCGGCGTCGGCGTTGCTGCTGCTGACGGCTCTGGCAGGGTTCGGAGCGCTTGGCGCGCGCCGCGCAGCTTGAGGATTTACGAGCCAAGGCGCGGCGTAGCGCGCGAAGTTCGACAGAAGCGGCCGGAAGTGAATATTGAACTCCGGGAGTCGGGCTTTTTCCACGTCGTGCGCTGAAATCTCTCGCTTCTGCGCAAGATCAGGCATCTCCTGGCGCAACTGACTTTGCATAATGCAATACCCGGCCCGGCGGCGATAGGGCGGCGGAAAGCATGCGACTCAGGAAAGCATGCGACTCAAGTGCGAAGACGCCATTGTCTGCTTCGGCTCGAAGGCGTCATTGGCGAAGCCCCGTCGGCTTCCGATCCTGCCCTCGGACAAAAGTTTCATTGCGGTTAACGTCGCAAAATTATCTAGCCTGTTCATGTGGTTATCAAAGCGTCCAACCTTGGACGCCTCCAAACTTTCACCCCTCCACCCGCATCAGCTCCACCTCGTCGCCGTCCCGGATACCGGTGTAAAAACAGCTCCGCCGGCCGGTGTGGCAGGCCGGCCCCGTCTGCTCGACCAGCACCAGCAGGCAGTCCCGGTCGCAGTCGAGCCGCATTTCGATCAGCCTCTGGTGGTGGCCCGAGCTCTCTCCCTTCACCCAGAAGCTCTGCCGCGACCGCGACCAGTAGGTGACCCGCCCCGTCCGCAGCGTCCGCGCCACCGCCGCGGCGTTCATCCAGGCCAGCATCAGCACCGCGCCCGTGGCGTGATCCTGCGCGATGGCCGGGATCAGCCCGGCCGCGTCGTAGCGCAGGGATTGCGGATCGAAGGTCATGGTCTATATCCTCGTCGTGTCCCAGGGGAGCGCCCTCAAGTGTCCGAAACCTCCGATCTGATCAAGCTCTATTCCACCCGCATCCTGGCGCTGACCGCCGACATCCCGCACCTGGGCCGGCTGGAGGCCCCGCAGGCCAGCGTCCGCAAACGCTCGCCGCTCTGCGGCTCGACCGTGACGGTGGACCTGGACATGGACGGCGGCCGCGTCGCCCGCTTCGGGCAGGACGTGAAGGCCTGCGCGCTCGGCCAGGCGGCGGCCTCGGTCCTCGGGCGCTCGGTGATCGGCCGCACGCCCGCCGATCTCGACCGCGCCGCGGCCCAGCTCGAGGCGATGCTGAAGGCCGACGGCCCGGTGCCCGACGCGCCCTTCGACGGGTTCGAGGCGCTGTTGCCGGCGCGCGAGTTCAAGAACCGCCACACCTCGATCCTGCTTGCCGTGCAGGCCGCCGCCGAAGCCGCCCACCAGGCCGCCGACGCCTGAGCCCACCCCAAGCGCCCCGGAAGGAGACGCCATGACCGACGATCCGAACCGCTACGTCCTGACCCACACGATGCTGCGCATCACCGATCCCGAGCGCTCGCTGCCGTTCTACCAGGACGTGCTGGGCATGCGGCTGGTCAACCGGTTCGATTTCGAGGAGGCGAAGTTCTCGCTCTATTTCCTGCAGCCGCGCGGCCATGCCGATCAGTCCGACGGCACGCCGGCCTCGACCTTCAGCCGCGCGGGCCTGCTGGAGCTGACCCACAACTGGGGCGCCGAGGCGGATGGCACCCGCATGCACTCCGGCAACGAGGAGCCGAAGGGCTACGGGCATATCGGCATCGCCGTGCCCGATATCGAAGCCGCCTGCGCGCGGTTCGAGCAACTGGGCGTGACCTTTCAGAAACGGCTGGGCGAAGGCGGGATGAAGCATATCGCCTTCATCAAGGATCCCGACGGCTACTGGATCGAGATCGTGCAGCCCGACCTGATGGGGTAGTGCCCTGCCCGGCTCCGAGCACCGGGCTGACCTCGGGCGATGGCGGGAGGGGCGGCGCCTTGGTCAGCTGCACCGCCAGGATGCCGCCCATGATGATCGCCACCCCGACCAGGTCCATCGGCCCCAAAGCCTCGCCCAGCAAGAGCGCCGCGATGGCGACGCCGAAGAACGGGTTGAGAAAGTGGAAGGTCGCCCCCCGCACCGCGCCGATCCGCTGCACCAAGCGGAACCAGACCCAGGTCGCGGCGAGCCCCGGCACCAGCGTCGTGTAGGCAAAGGCCAGGACCAGTTGTAGGGTCCAGTTCACCTCGGGCTCCTCCAGCAGCAGGGCCGGGAGGATCAGGATCGCCGCGCCGACCAGCATCTGCAGCCCGACCACCATCATCACGTTGCCCCCCGACGATGCGCCCCGCAGCGCCAGCGTCGCCACCGTCAGCGCCAGCGCCGCGAGCACGCAGAGCGCGACGCCCAGCGGATCCATCCCCCCGCCCCAGCGCGCGCCCATGATGAGGATGACGCCCGCGAACCCGGCAAAGAGGCCGACCACCGCCACCGGCCGCAACCGGTCGCCAAGGAAGGCCCAGCCCGCCGCCGCGACTAGAAGCGGCAGGGTCGAGGCGATGATCGCCGCCACCGAGGCCTCGATCCACTGCATGGCGATGAAGTTGAGTCCCAGATAGAGCGCGTTCTGGCACAGGCCGAAGATGATGGTCGCGCGCCATTGCGCCGGCGTCAGCCGCCAGCTCTGCCGCAGCGCCAGAGCGATCCCCACCCCGATCAGTCCCGACAGCAGGAAACGCAACGACAGCGCCAGCAAGGGCGGCGCGTCAAGCACGATCATCCGCGCCGATGTGAAGGCCGAGGACCACATCAGCGCAAAGGCTAGACCCATCAGAATTGCGCGAAAATCCACTTGAGCCCCCGGTCGCTCGCCCACGCGGCCTGCTTAGCCTCTGCGCCCGACCGTGACCAGTACTGCCCGCCACGCGGCAAGCTTGGCTCTGAGCCCGCGATTTATCACCGGCGCCGCAAACTCCTGCCCGCGGCCTCTTGCATCCTTTCGCGGCAGGCGATAAGTCCCCTCCCAACGCGCCCGTAGCTCAGCTGGATAGAGCACCAGACTACGAATCTGGGGGTCAGAGGTTCGAATCCTTTCGGGCGCGCCATTT